>JBDTRV010000001.1:0-18142 GCA_039931475.1 Burkholderiales bacterium
GGTAGGTGATCTGCTCGATCACTTCGAGCGGGTTGCTGATGCCGCCGGTCCAGAAAGCGTTCCAGACCTGGTCGACCTTGTTGCGCAGTTCGCCGGTGAGCATGGGCGTTGATTGGTTGGTTGGGCTGCGCGGATCGTACTTCGGCGCCAGCCCAGGGTGTTCAGGGAGGGGCGCTGTGAATCGCTCGTGGGCGTGGATGGGATTGGCGAGACGCAAGGCAACGGCATCCACCGTGCCAAAGACAAGATTGCTACGTTATTTGTAGCTATAAACGTAGCTGTGACGAGCGGTGAGGGCCAAAAAGCCCGCCGAAACAACCGTTAGACGCCGCTCTTTCGCTGTTCGAGATACTGCGCGGCGAATGTGCCGAACGAGCCGGTGTCGAGCGCTGCCCGGATCTCGCGCATCAGTTCGAGGTAGTGGTGCAGGTTGTGAATCGAGCCGAGCATCGGCGCGAGCATCTCGCCGCAGCGATCGAGGTGATGCAGGTAGGCGCGGCTGAAACCGTCGCGGCCACCATCGGCCCATGACACGCCGGAGCTGCCCGCGCAGGCGTGGCAGGTGCAAAGTTCGTCGAGCGGGCGCAGGTCGCCCTTGTGGCGGGCGTTGCGGATTTTGAGGTCGCCCAGGCGGGTGAACAGGGTGCCGTTGCGCGCGTTGCGGGTCGGCATCACGCAGTCGAACATATCGACGCCGTTGGCGACGCCGTCGAGCAGATCTTCGGGTGTTCCGACGCCCATCAGGTAGCGCGGTTTTTGCGCCGGCAGCAGACGCGGCGTATGGGCGACGATGCGGCGCATTTCGTCTTTCGGCTCGCCGACGCTGACGCCGCCGATCGCGTAGCCAGGTAGGTTCATTTCGGCGAGCTGCGCGGCCGACTCGGCGCGCAGGTTTTCGAACATGCCGCCCTGCACGATGCCGAACAGCGCGTTCGGATTCTCGAGCCGCTCAAACTCCGATTTGCAACGCTCGGCCCAGCGCAGGCTCAGCTCCATCGAGGTGCGCGCTTCGACTTCGGTGGTGTGCGTGCCTGCCGTCTCATACGGTGTGCATTCGTCGAACTGCATCGCGATGTCGGAGTTCAGCACGGTCTGGATCTGGATCGAGACTTCTGGTGTCAGAAACAGCTTGTCGCCATTGACCGGCGACGCGAACGCCACGCCGGCTTCCGTGATCTTGCGCATCGCACCGAGGCTCCAGACCTGAAATCCACCGGAGTCGGTCAGGATCGGCCGGCGCCAGTTCTCGAAGCCGTGCAGCCCGCCGAACGCGCCGAGCACGTCGAGCCCGGGGCGCATCCAGAGGTGAAAGGTGTTGCCCAGGATGATCTCGGCGCCCATCTCCTCAAGGCTTCTGGGCAGCACGCCCTTTACCGTGCCGTAGGTGCCGACCGGCATGAACACCGGCGTTTCGACCGTGCCGTGCGACAGACGCAAGCGCCCGCGCCGGGCGTGGCCGTCAGTTCTCAGGAGTTCGAATTCGAGCATGGGACGCCGATTGTCCCAAAAGCGCTTTTGCAAACACGGATCAATTGCTTCGCGGCGGAGGCACTTGCCAAAACCGGTTCAGCGTTGCGCCATGAAGTCCGCGCATCCGCGGACGCCGTCGATATTCAGTCGCCCGATTTCTCGGCAACGGCGGCGGTGGTGGGCGCGGCAGAGTTCAAAGCGTCGGAATGGTCCCACGCCCAGGCTGTGAAGACGCTCACTCCGAGCAAAAGCGCCAGGCCGGCAAGCAGGCGCACAAAAATGTTCATGAAAGAAGTTCCGAAAGCAGATGTTGGATGGAAAAGCCGGCAACGCGAACGCGAAGCACACCTCTATTGTGCAGGCGTGAGCGCTTGCCGCCACCCCGAGCGCGCTGTTTACGTCTTTTTCTTACCCACTGAAACAGGCGAATGCGGCGCCCGCGCAACAGTCGTGGCCACCAACCAGATCAATCAATGGTGGCAGACACTTGGCAAGCAAAACTCAAGCGTTTTGTTGAGCAAATTGGTCCCATGCGCTGTCTGGATAGAGCCGCCCAAGGGTGTTCCAAAGGGTGAGGCCGAGCAACGCCGGCAACGCCCCCGCAGTGCGCACATCGTCTTTACGCGACGTATGGCGCGCTTCCTCCCAGATGTCCTCGAGCCGGTCGCGGTGCTCGGCCACCGCCGCCTCCACTTCGGGCTGCCAGAACGCGGGCGATTCGCCCTCGACCCAGTCACCGCGCCCGCGGCCGTAATGAGCGACCGCGAGGTAGCGCAGGATCGCCGCGACGGTGAGCGCGTGTAGAAACGGATCGGAAAAACGCACGCTCGCCTGCTCGACGCCCTTGAGCTTGTTGAACCCGAGCGCCGCGCCCGCCGCCGTGATCGCACCGACCACGCCGCCGATCAACATGCCGCCGCCCACGGTGAGCCCGCCGGACAAGAGATCGGCCGATAGCCCGGTGGCCGCGCCCGAGGCAATCGCGCCCCAGAAACCGGCCTCGCGAGGATCGGCCGGCCGCTGCACCGCAAAGTTCTCCTTGATCCGCTCGTTGACCTTGGCCACTGACTTGCCGGGGAGGCCGTGCAGCGCGATCAGATTTTGGGTGAGGCCCTGCGTCGCCGCATCCAGTCGCGCGGCCAGGGCCTTCATCGCGACCGCCTGCGCGGCGACCGAGCGGTCTTGCACCACGCCGACCTTGGTCAGCACTTTGTTCAAAAGCGTCGAGTCTTCGCGCGGCACCGGCTCGACGTCGTGCGCGGCCGCGAGAAGGTAGTCGGACAGAACCCCCACCGCCTGGTCGAAGCGGGCACGATTGCGCTCTTGCCACAGGGCCACCAGGCGGTTGTAGGCGGGCTGCTGATGCGCCGGCAGCACCCGGCCGACCGCGTCGAGCAACACCCGCTCGTGTACCCAGCAGCGTGCGAAGGCATCGAGCGGGATCACCGCTTTGACGACGCTGAAATCAGCCAGCCGTTCGCGCCAGCGCCGCACGTCTTCCTTCTCGCGCTCGACCGGTTTCGGCGGCCCGATCTGATTGAGCAGCACGATCACCGGCTTGCCGAGCCATTGCAGGATGCGCATTTCCGGCCCGACGTAACCGGCATCGTTCGGGTCTTCGGAGGCGTTGACGAGATACAGCACGACGTCGCCGTTGTCCCGGGCCGAGCGCAGCGCCTGCTGGCTGAGCCAGAACGGCCGATCGCGGTAGCGGTCCCAGACTTCGCGCAGCAACCAGCCGACCGGGTTTTCCGAACTGGCCAGGCGCTGCGCGAGGCGGGCCGAATCGCCGAAGCCGGGCGTGTCCCAGAGGCGCAATTCTTCACCCTCGGGGCTTGCGACCAGCACGTGCGACTCGGCCACCTCGGTGACGTGGGCTTCGTCGCGCACTTCGCCAACGTCGATGCCCAGCAGGGTGCGCGCCAGCGTGGTCTTGCCGACGTTGGTGTGTGAGATCAGCGCCAGATGCAGCCGCAGGGGCGAGCCCAAGGACCCGCCCGGCACAGCGGCACCGCCGGGGGCGCCCGGCGCTGACACCGCAGCGGAATTCGTCGGCGTCGGCGTCGGCGTCGGCGTTCCAGTCGGACCTGGTTGCGCAAGCGGAGCGGCGGTTGGGGTCGGGGAGGCCACGGGCGGCGGATTCGTCGTTGGAGTCATGGATGGTGGCTTTTCATGCGGCGGCGGCAGCGACTCTCGGGCCGAGGTCGTGCTCAATACCTGAAAGCGACGGCTGCAGCAGGTCGACGAACGCGATCGCCACTACACCGTGCAGTTCGCAGAAATGGCGCCAGAGCTCGCGCCGCTGGGCCATGCGATGGGGCGCCGAGCCGAGGCGTTCGGCCAGCGACGATTCATCGATCAGAACGCCAATGCGGCGCGGCGCGGCGGCGCGCACGTGGTCGATGAACGCGCCGTGGTTTTCCTGCTCCGGCGTTGCCGCGAGGTTGAACAGCACCAGGGTCAATGCCGCGGCGCGTGATCCGGTGCCCGCTGCGCCAGGTTCGAAGTTCTCATCGGGCGCGGCCGACGGCGACGGGGCATCGATCGTATCCGGTTCAGCGCCGTAGGCGAGCGATGGACCGAGCGCCAGCCGCGCATCGTCGCCGAGCAGTTGGGCCGCCACTTCACGCAGGCTTTGCGCGCGCGCTTCGTCAACCGTGAAGCTGTAGGGCAGCACGCGCAGCACCGCGCCACGGCCGCTCGCCGCGATACCGGCGAGCAGGCGCCGGAAATAGGGATCGCCGAGGTCCGGTGCGAGCGAGCGCGCCAGCCGCCGTTCACTGGCGGCCGCGAAGCCCGCCAACAGCAAACGCGGCACCACCACCACGAGCGCGAGCAGCGCCGCATACAAATGAACCCAGCGCGCGCCGCTTTCTGGCTGTGGCGGCTGACTGAACTGGAGCGCGGCGACTTCCTGCGCCGTGAACGGCTGCATCTCGAACAGCTTGACGACCGGCCAGAACACGAACGACAGCAGCGCGTGCACCTGGTCGCCGCCCAAGAAGGTGCTTTCCCAGCCAATGCGGTATTCCGAGACGATTCCGCGCAGATAGAGAGAGCCGATCGCGCCGATCGCGAACATCGCGGCCGAAAGATGCATGATGCGCGCCGCGCGCGCGGCCGTCAGCGGCGCGCTGATGCGCGCCCAGTCGCGGCCGAACGCCAGCACTGCCGCGCCGAGGTCGCCGCCGAGCTTCGAGTCCGTTTTCGCCGCCTCGCGGCCGGATCCGAACCAGTGCGCAAGCCAGCGCGCCACGGGCGGTGGCGCCACCACGGAAGCGCCGGTCCGCCCCGTTGGCAATGCGTGAGACAGCAATGGCCAGAGCAGCAATCCAAGGTAGACCAACAGATTCCAAAGCACGATCAACAGCAGCGCGCCTGACAGCAAGTCGACCCGCTGCGGATTCACGATCCGTTCGGCGACGGCGCCGACGAAAAACGCCGCGACCGGCGCGACGATGCCGATCCACAACGGCCAGTGCGCGGGCCGGCGCAGCGCGGCCAGCGCCGGATGGCGCTCGGTCAGCACGTCGAGCAGCGCGCCGGATCGCTTGCGCAAAAACGGCTCAGCCGCCGCTGCGGCGCTCCCATCGGCCACCTGGCGGCGGGCCCATTCCCGCGCGCTGCGATTGGCGCGAACGCGATCGTCGGCGCCGAGCAGGCGCTGTTCGCGGTCCGTGGTTTCGATCGCGCGCAGCAACGCGACTTCGCGCGCGCTTGACTCGTTCATCAAATCGAATGCTGACAGTGCCAATGCATGCCTTGATTATGGGCTGGCAGGGCGCGGAACCTTGTGCTGGGTGGCGCTCTACAATCATCCGAGAGACCGGGGTGCTGGCCTCGGGGCAGCCGGCGAAGACCGCAACAGCACGCAGCAGATGAACGACAAAGCAGGAGACGAGGTCATGGCAACCCCACCCACGCAGTCCGAGCAGGCGCAACAAGAGTTGATGCAGGCAGCGCTCGAGTACCACGAGTTCCCGACACCCGGCAAAGTCGAAATCCAGGCGACCACGCAACTGGTCAACCAACGCGACCTGTCGCTGGCCTACTCGCCCGGTGTGGCGGCACCCTGTCTTGAGATCGCGCGCGACCCCGCCAATGCATTCAAATACACCAACCGCGGCAACCTGATCGGCGTGATCACCAACGGCACTGCCGTGCTGGGCCTGGGAAACATCGGCGCGCTCGCCTCCAAGCCGGTGATGGAAGGCAAGGCGGTGCTGTTCAAGAAGTTCGCCGCGATCGACGTCTACGACATCGAGATCGACGAGCAGCACGACCTGGACAAGCTGGTGGACGCGATCGCGGCGCTGGAGCCAACCTTCGGCGGCATCAACCTGGAAGACATCAAGGCGCCGGACTGCTTTTACGTGGAGCGCAAGTTGCGCGAGCGCATGAAGATTCCGGTGTTCCACGACGACCAGCACGGCACCGCGATCGTGGTCGGAGCGGCCGTGATGGGCGGCCTGAAAGTGGTCGGCAAGGAGCTTTCCAAGGTCAAGCTGGTCGCGTCCGGCGCGGGTGCGGCTGCGCTCGCGTGCCTGAAGCTGTTGGTCAAGCTGGGGCTGCCGCGCGAGAATATTTTCGTGACCGACCTGGCCGGCGTGGTCTATGAAGGCCGCACCGAGTTGATGGACGAGGACAAAGCCAGGTTCGCGCAAAAAACGACTGCACGCAAGCTGGCCGAGGTGATCGACGGCGCCGACGTGTTCCTTGGCCTGTCGGCCGGCGGCGTGCTCAAGAAGGACATGGTCGTGAAGATGGCGAAGGATCCGATGATCCTGGCGCTGGCGAATCCGCACCCCGAGATCACGCCGGAAGACGCGAAGGCGGTGCGCCCGGACGCCATCCTCGCCACCGGCCGCGCCGATTACCCGAACCAGGTCAACAACGTTCTGTGCTTTCCCTATATCTTTCGCGGCGCG
Source organism: Burkholderiales bacterium (assembly GCA_039931475.1). GTDB lineage: Bacteria > Pseudomonadota > Gammaproteobacteria > Burkholderiales > Burkholderiaceae_C > JBBPYC01. The sequence continues at coordinate 6,399 of JBDTRV010000001.1, forward strand.
CTCGATTGCGGCGCGACCACGATCACCGATGAAATGGAGATCGCGGCGGTGAACGCGATTGTCGAGTTGGCGCAGGCCGAGCAGAGCGAAGTGGTGGCTGCGGCCTACGTTGGCGAAAAGCTAGCGTTCGGCCCTGAATACCTGATCCCTAAGCCGTTCGATCCGCGGCTGATGATCAGGATCGCACCAGCGGTGGCGCAGGCAGCGGTGGACAGCGGCGTTGCGCTGCGACCGATCCAGGACATGGAGGCCTATCGGCAGAAGCTGCAGACGTTGGTGTATGCGTCGGGCACCACGATGAAGCCGATCTTCGCGGCGGCCAAGGCGGGCGAGAACAAGCGCATTGCCTACTCCGAAGGCGAGGAAGAGCGCGTGCTGCGCGCGGTGCAGATCGTGGTTGACGAAGACCTCGCACGGCCCACCTTGATCGGCCGGCCGGCTGTCATCGCGCAACGCATCGAAAAGTTTGGCTTGCGGCTCGCTGAGGGCAAGGACTACGACATCGTCAACGTCGAGCAGGACCACCGCTATCGCGACTTCTGGCAGACCTACCACGCCATGACGGCACGCCGTGGCGTCACCGTGCCGATCGCCAAAATCGAAATGCGGCGGCGCCTGTCCCTGATCGGCGCCATGCTGTTGCACAAGGGCGAGGTCGACGGACTGATCTGCGGCACCTGGGGCACGGCTCACATGCACCTGCCCTACATCGAACAGGTCATCGGCAAGCGCCCTGGCATCTTGCAGCCGGACGGCGTTTACGCCTGCATGAACGGGCTGGTGCTTCCTGGAAGGCAAGTGTTTCTGGTCGACACCCACATCAACTACGATCCAAGCGCGGCCGAACTGGCCGAGATCACCGTGATGGCGGCCGAAGAGATGAAGCGATTCGGCCTCGAGCCCAAGGTCGCACTGCTGTCGCATTCGAACTTCGGCTCTTCCAATCAGCCAAGCGCCATCAAGATGCGCCAGACGCTCCAGATTCTGAGGGCGCACGCGCAGTGGCTGCAGGTCGACGGCGAGATGCATGGTGACATCGCGCTCGACGGCAAGGCGCGCCAGCAACTGATGCCCAGCGGCGTCCTCGAAGGCGATGCCAACCTTCTGGTGTTTCCCAACATGGACGCGGCCAATATCTCTTACAACCTGCTCAAGACGGCGGCCGGCGGAAACATCGCGATCGGCCCGGTGCTGCTCGGCGCGGCCAAACCGGTGCACATCCTGACGGCCAGCGCCACGGTGCGCCGGATCGTCAACATGACGGCGTTGACGGTGGCCGACGCGAACAACGCGATGCGCCAATAACGCGGCCGCCCTCCGGGCGGGCCTTTGGCTATGCGCTTGGCCCTTTGCGCGGCACGGCGTGGAACGGCGCTGCCGAGATCGACCACCGCCGGCCCGGCATTGGTGACTACGCGGCGTTTAGAGCGCGGCCTCTAGGCTTTTTGGTGTTCCAAGGGGCGCAGTAGCCCTACGTCCCTTGCTGGACACTTGCGTTTTGCCGGCCGCTAGGTCACACTAGCGCGTCCCGAAACCAAGTGGTTACCCGCGCATTTCTCGTGTCAGTTGTTGTGAATCTCTCTTGGTGAGCCGCATCGGTCTTACTTTCCGCTCGGTCCGCGGTTGGGTTTCAAACAAAGCCACGGCTTTTGCGCTGGCGGGTCTAAGTGCTGCGGTTATAGCTGCAATTCCTGCCGATTGCGCGGCGCGCGCGCCAGTCCCAACAGGTTCGGCCGATGCTTCGGCTCTTGCGGTATCTGCATTGCCACCGGAAGGTCGGGCGACCTGGCGGTTGATTCACGAAGGTGGGCCTTTTCCTTTTGAAAAAGACGGGGCGGTTTTTGGTAATCGAGAGCGGATTTTGCCCTCGCAGAAGCGAGGGTATTACAGAGAATACACAGTTGAAACGCCGGGACTGCGCCACCGGGGTGCCAAAAGAATCGTGTGCGGAGGCATGGCTAGAGCGCCAGCGGTTTGCTACTACACCGGCGACCACTACACGAGCTTCAGACGGTTGGTCAAGGCGAGCAATTGATGCAAAGGTACGAGATACGGCGGTCAAGCAAGCCACGAATCATGAGAAGGGTGAATCGGTAAATCCTCCGATTCGCATGTGAACCCGGTACGAATGAACCGGGAAGATTTTTAACTTAAAGAAAGAGTCACGGAGATGGATGCACCACTTCGTCAGGAACAGGAAAACCCGTTGCGCGGCGTTCGAAGCAACATCGTTCAGTCGATTCGCGCATACCGGGTACACGACCTGCATTGCGCGGCCACCGAATTGGGTCAACACTTCCTGTACGCCAATTTGTCGAGCGCGCAGAGCAAGCAGGACGTGCTCGATCTGATCGCGCAGCAATTCACCTTTCCGGCACATTTTGGCAAGAACTTCGACGCGCTATACGACTGCATGACCGACCCACTGCACAAGTCCGGCCCGCAGCCGGGCTTTGTCGTGGTGCTCGAACATGTGCCGGCGAACGGCAAGTTCGATAAGGAAGCGCGCGAGCAATTGATCGACATTTTCCGCGAGGCGGCCGATTATTGGGGGGAACGAAAGATACCGTTCAGGTGCTTCTATTCTTTTCAGTAGCCCGTTCTGCACACACCAGCCAAGCAGAACGGGCTAATGAGGCAAACAACGGCGCGGGCGCAAGCAGCGGCGAGCCAATCATCGCGGGGGCGCCGCCGGTTGAATCGGGCGAGAAAATGCCGACCGACAAATTGCTCGACGTATCGCCATTGGCGCTGCGCATGAGCAGTCCTTTCAACGCGGCTTATTGGTTGTCGGCGGCCTGATTCGTCTCCGCCCGCCAATCAGCAGCAAAACCCGCCCCTGTGGCGGGTTTTTTCTTGTGCGCGGCGCGCGGGATGTACGAGTTTCGCGGCGTTCGCGGTGAGCCGACGGCGATCGGGCTGATTGTCACGGGGCTTAAATTGACGACACCCGCTGCAACTTGATCGAATTGGGGAAACCGGCAGTGCATGCGCCGATTTCGCGCGGAGGGGCGGCCACGCCGGAGATCCAGCCGCAAGAGTTGGGAGTCAGCCTTCCAGCGTCCTGTTGCTACGTTAACAATAGCAATAAATCATTTGCTGGCAAGCGGAAAGGGCTGTTTTGACCCCTAAACTGCCCGCGCCAGCGCCACGTATTCCGCCACCGGCACCTCCTCGGCGCGGCGCTGGGTGTCGAAGCCGCCGCTGAAGCCGGCGGCATCGAGCCAGCGCCCGAGCGTATGCCGCAGCAGCTTGCGCCGCTGACTGAAGGCGATCTGCACGATTTCGCGCAGCCGCTTCGGATCGACCGGCGCCGGCTCGGCCAACGGCACCATGCGCACCACGGCGCTGTGCACTCTGGGCGGCGGCTCGAACGCCTCGGGCGCAACGGTGAACAGGTTCTCCATCGCATAGCGCCACTGAAGCATCACGCTAACGCGTCCGTAGTCGCCGCTGCAAGGTTCGGCGACCATCCGCTCGACCACTTCCTTTTGCAGCATGAAGTGCTGGTCCGCGATGGATTCCACGTGCTCGAGCAGGTGAAACAAGATCGGCGTCGAGATGTTGTAGGGCAAGTTGCCGACGACCCTGAGCTTGCCGATCGGTTCGCTTATTTCTCGTGCCAGCGCCGAGAAATCGACCGTCAGCACGTCCGCCTCGACCACTGACAGACGAGCGTCCCCGCGCAAGCGCGCGGCCAGATCACGATCCAGTTCGATCACCGTGAGCTGCCCGACCTGCCGCGCCAGTGGTTCGGTCAGCGCGGAAAGTCCGGGCCCTATTTCGACCAGCGGGTCACCCGGTTGGGGCGCGATCGCCGCCACGATCGCATCGACCACTGCGGCATCGGTCAGGAAATGCTGGCCGAAACGCTTTCGCGGGGTGTGGCGTGTCCCCGTCATTCAGCGGGCCGGGACTGAGCAGCGGACCGCCTCGGCACCTTTCACTGGATCGGTCTCACTGCGGTGGTTCTCGAACGTCCACGTAGGCGCGCCCGCGCACCTCTTGTGCCCACGGGCCGAACGCCTCGTCCAGCCTTTTTTCGCGCAGCAGGTTGCGCGCGACTTCACGCGATTGGCGCGTGCTCAGGGTCGCGTCCCGCCGCTCGAGCAACTGCACCAGGTGCAATCCGAAGCGCGACGCGAACGGCTCGGCGATCTGGCCGGGCGAAAGACCCGCTAGTGCCTGCTCAAATTCAGGCACGTACTGGCCGGGGCTGGACCAACCGAGATCCCCACCGTCTTTCGCGCTGCCGTCCTGCGAAAACTCGCGCGCCAGCGCCGCGAAGTCGCCGCTGCCGGATTCGACCCGGCGCTTGAAATCCGCCAGCCGCTCGCGCGCGGCGGTTTCGGACAGTTGTTTGGTCGGCCGAAGCAGGATGTGACGCGCATGGTTTTGCGTGACGGACATGCCCGGCGCGCCGATCTTGCCCTTCTCCACCACTTGAAGCACGTGAAACCCTGCGCCGGACTTGATCGGCCCGGCCACGCCGCCGACGCCGAGCTTTGCCGTGGCTTCGACGAACAGTGCCGGGTAGCGCTCGGCGCTGCGCAACCCCATGCGGCCGCCAGCGCTTTTTTCCGGCCCGTCGGAAAACTCGCGCGCCAGCGCCGCGAAATCCTCGCCCGCGCGCGCCTTGTCCGCCACCATTTGCGCCTTCTGCTGAAGTTTTTCGACCTCTTGCGCCGGCGCGCCTTCGGGCACCGCGATCAACACCTGCGCGATGTTGATGTCGGTCGGCGCGCCTTCCTTCTGCTGATCGCGCAGGAACTGATCGATGTCGAGCTCGGTGATGCGTACCTTCGGCTCGAGCTCCCGATCGCGCAGCCGCTGCAAAGTGATTTGGTTGCGCAGTTCCCTTCGCAATTCATCCCGCGGCACGCCGTCGGCCGCGAGACGCTGGCGCAATTGCTCGACGCTCAGCTTGTTTTGCTGCGCGACGTTCTGCTCGGCCTGATCGACCGCGCCGTCATCGACCTTGATGCCGGTTTCCTTCGCCAGCTGCAGTTGCGTCTTGTCAGAAATCATGCGGTCCAGCACCAGCCGGAGCAGTTCTTCGCGCGGCGGCACCGAGGCGCCCTGCTGCTGCATCTGCTGCGCGATGCGGTCGGCCCGCGCCCGCACCTCGTTGTTGGTGACCGGCTCGGTATTGACCACCGCGACGATGTAATCGGCCTGCTCTTGGCGCGGCGCGGCGGCGCCGGGACGCGGCAGCGCCACATTCGGCAGTGCGGAGCCGCCCAGCGCCGGGGAAGACAGGCCGGGGGAAGACAGCCCTGGTGACGAAGATGGACGGGACGAAGGCAACGGCTTTTCGGGCGCGGAAAAAGCAGGGGCACGGCCGCCTGACGGCTTGATGCCTTGCGCCTGTGCTGCCGGCAACAGCAGCGCCGAGGCCGCAAGCAGCAAAGCAAGATTTCGCAGGATGGTCATAGGCGTCTTTAGTCGTAGTTGCCGAAGCGGCTCGGAGTCAGCGTCTGCTCGCGCAGAAACTGGTAGCGCGGCACGTTGGCTTTGAGAATCTGAAGCGGACTCGAGCCGATGCGCGAGAAGCCAACGAATTCAAGCTGGAACATCACGCGGGTGTTGGCCGAGGACGTGGTGTGTTGCAGCCGCTCAAACACGATGCGGCCGAGCCAGCAACCCCCATCGTACTCAAAGCCGACGACGCCATCGACGAGCTTCTTGTCCTGCATCGAATAGTTAAGCCGCCCCACGCTGTACCAACGGCCCGGTCCCTGACCTTGCCCAGGCCCGAGGTTCGAGCCCCGGTCGCCAAACAGGTCGTTCAGCGGCCATTGCCAGCCGACGTCGATCGACTCGGAAAGATCGCGCTGCAGGCGATAGGCGGCGCTCACGCTGCGGTAGTCGCTCGGCGTATAGCGGCCGCCGACCGTGATGCGCTCGGAGCGGCTTAATTTCTCGTTGTACTGCACGGTCGAATCGAGCCGCCACTGCTGCGTCCAGTTGATCGTGGTGCCCAAAAGCAGGTCGCTGAACCGGTCGGTCACCGGCGCCACGCCGGGGAGGGTCACGTTCTGGTCCTTGAAGCGCAGCCGCTGCGCAATGCCGAAACGCGCGGCCTCGGCGCCGGTTTGCGGGTCGAACAACCGGGTGGTGACGCCCAGCGTCAGCAGGTTGTTGTCGGCGATCCGGTCGTTGCCGACAAACGAATTCTCGGTGTAGATGCTCGCGAAGTTGAAGTCCTTCGGCGCCGTGTCGTAGATGGGAATCAGGCTCTGATCCCGATAAGGTGTGTAGACGTAGAACGCGCGCGGCTCCAGGGTCTGGCGGAACGCTCGGCCAAAAATGGAGGCGTCGCGCTCGAAGATCAGGCCGCCGTCGAGGCTGAACGTGGGCACGATCCGGTCGGCCGAGGTGGTGCCATTGGCAAGGGCGCCGTCGAAGTCGTAGTGCGTCGCATGAAGCTGCGCCTTGGGCGTGATGAACCAGCCCGGATGCAGCGACGGATAGCTCACCTGCGCGAGCGAGAACGAGCGCTGCGCATTCGGCTGGTTGTTGATCGGGCTGCCGGCGGAAAAGCGCGTGTAGTCACCGTCGAGCGAGAAGTCGAAGCCGCCGCCGACGTCGAGCCGCGCATAGCGCGCCGCGAGTTGCGGCAACCGATCGTACGGCGGCACGATCGGCGCGTCCACCGCCTGCAAGGTCTGCCACTTGGTGGCGCGCAGGGTCGTCGTGAAGTTGCCTTGCGCCCAATTGAGCGATCCGTCGTTGGATAGCAGCCGCTGCACCAGCGAGGGCGATCCGCGCGGAAAGTCGCGCCAGTAGTTGTCGTCGCTGACCCGGTTCAGATTGAGGTTCAGGCCCAGGCCGCCGATCGCCGCGATGCCGGTGTCGATCCCGCCGTTGTGCTGAAGCGAATAGCCCCAGCGCTCACGTTCTCGCAGGATGTCATACGGCATGTAGTTGGCCCGCGCCTGGCCCCGGTAGCCGTTTTCGAGATAGCGGAACTCGCCGCCGAGCTCGACGCCCCGGCGCGACTTGACCGATGGATAAAAAGTGGCGTCACGGTTCGGCGCGATGTCCCAGTAATACGGCACCATCAACTCGACGCCGCTCAGGTTGTCCACCAGCACGGTCGGCGGCAGCCAGCCGGACTTGCGCTTTTCCGACAGCGGAAAGCTGATCTTTGGCATGCGCGGTGTTTCCACGCCTTTGAATTCAAGCCGCGCGCCCTCGGCCACGCCGGTGTCTTCCTCGAGATCGAGATTGAGCTTGTCGGCGCGGAACACCCAGGCCGGCATCCAGCTTGGCCCTGGCTGGCGCCGGCAGGTCGAGTAGGTGGCTTTTTCGATCGCTACCCGTTTGTCGTCGATGAACACCGCGCGCTCGGCTTCGCCGTAGGCGTTGTTGGCAAGGAAACGGTAGCGCGGGTTTTCGAAGAAGCCTTCGAACGACTCCATCTTGAGTTCCAGGCGCGGCCCCTGATAGACGTTGCCGGAGCGGTTCAGATAAACGCTGCCCTTGGCCTTGGCCAGATCGTCGGCCGCTTCATATTCGAGGTGATCGGCGCGGATCACCATGTCGCCACGCCGGATTTCGGCGTTGCCTTCGAGCGTCGTTTCGATGTCGGTCTGCGCGCGAATCTTGTCGCCGTAGACAAAGGTCGGCGCCGATTTGCGCATCGACCCGGGCAGCAATTCGCGCAGTTGGGGCGTGGTTTTCAGGCGCGGCGTGGGCAGCTGCGGCTCGGCGAACGGCGAGGCGGATGCCGATCGAGGCGGCTCGGCTTGCGCGACGGTGGTTGGGGGGGCCTCGGCCGGAGCGGAGCCCGGATCGAGCCAGGTCGGCGTGGTCGCCGTCGGCGCGCTCCAAGGCGCGTCGGCCTGGGCGCGCGCTTGTTCGGTAGGGACCATACCGGCTGCCAACGCTGACATCAGCAACGCAAGCGAAGGCCGCAAACGCCAGCGGAACCCCGGCGCGGTCAGCCGCGAAAGGTCATCCAAAGGAAAGGGCATCGGGCGAGAACGATGGTGCGGACACAGGACGCGGCAAGCGATTTCGGCCGGTGGGAGGGCCGCGTGGATTCGTAGAATGCATTATCCATGAGCCCAATCGAACCACTTTCCGTGCCGCCGATCGGCGAAAACCGCGCGCGGGCGCTTGCGGTGGACTGGGCGGAAGAGGCGCGCAAAGCCGCGTTCGATCGGTGGCTTACCGAGCTGGCTCCGGCGCAACGACTCGTTCCCGGCACGCTCTGCATCGCGTCGGCCGATGCGAGCTTCCGCCGCTATCTGCGGATCGACCGCGCGCCGACCGCCGACGATCCTGCCGAAAGCCGAATCGTGATGGACGCGCCGCCCGAGCGCGAAGACTGCCGCCCGTTCGTTCGCATCGCGAAGCTCATGGAGGCGGCTGGCCTGAACGTGCCGCAAGTGCTTGCCTGGAACGAGCCGGATGGCTTTTTGCTGCTGACGGACCTGGGCGACCGGCAGATGATGCAGGCGATCGATCCCGGCAACCCGCCCGCCAACCGCGACCTGTACCTGCGCGCTGTCGATGCGCTGATCGACTGGCAGCTCGCCTCGAAGCCCGGCGTGCTGCCGCCGTATGACGAAGCGCTGCTTCGGCGTGAGCTGGCGCTGTTCCCCGACTGGTACATCGAGCGCCACAAGGGCATCGCGATCGACGCCGCGATGCGCGAGACCCTTTCCCGCACTTTCGACGCCATCGTGGCCCGCAACCTGGAAGCGCCATCGGTGTTCGTGCACCGCGACTTCATGCCTCGCAATCTGATGCTGCCGAGTCATGGCAGAAGTGAGGTCGAAGCGGATGAACGGGCGCGCCGGGGCAAACCGGTCGAGACACGCTTGGGCGTCGGCGCGGAAACACGCTTGGGCGTGTTGGACTTCCAGGACGCGGTGCATGGCCCGGTCACCTACGACATCGCTTGCCTGATGCGCGACGCGTTCCTGTCGTGGGATGAAGACTTCGTTCTCGACATTACCGTGCGCTATTGGGAGCGCGCAAAGAAGGCCGGCCTGATCGGCGCGGCGAGCCCTTCCGGCTGGGGCGACGACTTCGGCGAGTTCTATCGCGCGGTCGAATGGATGGGCCTGCAACGGCATCTGAAGGTTGCTGGCATCTTCGCGCGGCTCACCCTGCGCGACGGCAAGCCAAAGTATTTGGCCGATGCGCCGCGCTTCATCGGCTACATCCGTCATACGGCGAGCCGCTATCGGGAACTCACGCCGCTGCTGCGGCTGATCGACAAGATCGAAGGCAGCACCGCGGCGAGCGGCTATGCGTTCGGGCGGGTGTAGCGCGGCCAGCCCGGCTGCCGGCCCGGGACGCACAGGCGGAGACGTTCAGGCAAGACGGCGGATTTCACTCGTTTTTGAGAACAAAAATGCCCGTTCCCGCGCGCCCAACATGGGTTGATAGCTATATAAGTAATAGCGAATAACCGAATCGTGCCGCGTTTCTTCAGCCCGTTACCACTGTCTGCCGGCGCCTCGTGCGAACTTGCCGCGGGCGCCGCGCGCCATGTTCAGGTACTCAGGCTACAACCGGGCGCTGCCATCACCTTGTTCGACGGCCGTGGTGGCGAGTGGGCGGCCACCATCGAGCGCATGGGGCGCAGCGAGGTAGTGGTTTCCGTCGGCGCATACGACGCCGTGGAACGCGAAACGGCGCGCGCCATCCATCTGGCGGTGGGCGTTCCGGCCAACGAGCGGATGGACTGGCTGGTCGAAAAAGCGACCGAACTCGGCGCGGCCAGCATTCAGCCGCTCATCACCGAGCGCAGCGTGCTGCGCCTTGCCGGCGAGCGCGCCGACAAGAAGCGCGCGCACTGGCAAGCGATCGCGACCGCTGCCTGCGAGCAATGCGGGCGCAATCGGGTGCCTGACGTGCGGCCCATGACGCCATTGGCCGTTTGGCTGGCCGCGAGCGAGCGACCGGCGGCGCGCGGCCTGCTGCTGTCGCTGCGCGGCGATGGCGCGCCGGTTTCGGAAGCGGCGCGAGCCGGCGCAGCCTTGTGCGTGCTGAGCGGGCCGGAAGGCGGAATCAGCGCCGCCGAGGAGGATGCGGCCTTGGCGGCGGGATTCGCTCCGTTTTCCCTTGGCTTGCGCGTGCTGCGCGCCGAAACAGCGCCGTTGGCCGCGCTTGCCGCACTTACGTTGTAGCGGCCCGAACGCGCTGGGCGCCGTCGGCATCGATCGGTCCGGCGAGCGTGGCGCTCCTATCGTTCTTCAAGCGCTCGAATCAGCGCCACTTCCCCAACCGCTCGTGCATACCCGAGCGGCGTCTGCCCGAACCGATCCTTGGCCAGCCGGTCCGCGCCTTGGTCGATCAGCAGCCGGACCATCGGTAGGTCCGACCTGCGCACCGCGAGCGCCAGTGCGGTGCGGCCGTCGCGGTCGGTGCTTGCGTCGGGGCTGGTGCTTTGGAGTATTTCTTTCGCGGCGTCGAGGTCGCCGCTGACGACTGCCGCTAGCAACGCGGCGGAGGGTGAAGACAATGGCGCCGACTCGTTCGCGGCGAGCGAACCGGCGGCGCGATCCGACCGTGGCCTGGCGGCGCTGTCCCCGGTGGCGGCTGACGCGGCCGAGGGCGGCCCATGCATTCGGCGCTCCGCGGACGATTTGCTTGGCGCCGCGCCCGCCGGCGCTTCTCGCTCCATGCGCGCCGCGCTTGCCGCCGCCGACGGAGGCGCCGCAATCGGCGACGGAGGCGCTGTTTTTGCCGATGGGGCTGCAGCGGCCCCCGGAGGATGGGCCGCGACCTCGGGCGCCGATGCGACCTTGCCGCGCGTGTCTTGCGCCGTGTCGGGCGCAGGTTCGGAGGCGGGCGCCGCCGATGGCGCGGCAGCGCCGCTCGGCCCGGCCGGTCGGGCCGGAACGGCGCCATCCCTCAGCGCTTCGGTCGCCAACCCGACTTGAGCCTCAGGCTCCTCGCGCAGATGCATCACCAGCAGCGCGCTGGACGCGATCACACAAGCCGCGGCCGCGCCGCGCCACCAGGCGGACGATGCGTGCCACCACGGCTGGTTGGCGGCGTCGGGACCCACGGACGGGGTCGCCGATGCCATGGCGTTTGAAACGCCAGGGCCATCCGCGCCGGGTTCGGACTCACCCGACCCGGGCGCCCGCACCGCAGCCAGCACCGCGCGCCTGCGCCGCGCGACCGCCGCTTCGTCCTCGGTCCGGCGCACCGCCGCGCGGTAGGCGCAATCGATTGCCTCGTCGTCCTTGTTCATCCAGTCCCCACGCTTGTCGCTTTGCGTACCGCGCTTGCCTTGCGAGTTGCGGTGCCGTCGCGGGCCCGATCTCGTCGGGCTGTCCAAGCTTGCGCCGACAGCCTCGCTGCGCTCATGTCACGCATGTTCGGTTCTCCACATCGCGAGCCGCGTGCGCAGGGTCTGGCGTGCATAGCGCAGTCGGCTCTTGGTGGTTTCGTGGCCGACACCGGTGATCTGCGCCACTTCATCGAGGCTCAACTCGTGCTGCGCGAACAGCACGAAAGTCTCGCGCTGCGCGAAGGGCAGCGCCTGCACTTCGCGCAAAAGCGCGGCGGCGAGCTGCTGGTTCTGCGCGATGCGCTCCGGGTCGATCGGGCCAAGGTCGGGCGCGTCCAACAGCGCGGTCTCGGCCTGCTCGCCAAGGTCGCCCGCGAGCCGAACCACGCCGGTTCGTTGGCGAAAGTGGTCCATCACCTTGTTACGCGCGATGGTGAACAGCCAGGTCACGAAGCGGGCCTTGCCCGCGTCGAAGCCGTCGCCC
>JBDTRV010000002.1:0-17984 GCA_039931475.1 Burkholderiales bacterium
AGTGCGCCGCATGTCGTGGTTTGCGTGCACGGCCTGACCCGCAACGGCCGCGATTTCGACGTGCTGGCCCAGGCGCTGGTCGAGCGCGCCAGCGGCGCATTGAGAGTCGTCTGCCCCGACGTGGCGGGTCGCGGCGCAAGCGACTGGTTGGCCGACCCGAACGGCTACCAGGTGCCGTTCTACGTGGCCGACATGCTTGGCGTGCTGGCCGACTTGCAGCAACGCGCGCCGATCGAGCGGCTCGACTGGGTCGGCACCAGCATGGGCGGCCTGATCGGCATGATCGTGGCGGGCCAGCCCGGCCTGCCGCTGCCTAAGCCGATCGAACGGCTGGTGCTGAACGACGTGGGCCCGACCATCGAGTGGGCGGCGCTCGCGCGCATCGGCGAATACGTCGGCGTGCCGGTGCGCTTCGAGTCGGTGGAGCAGGCGGCCGATGCGATGTGGCGCGCGTCGCCCACTTTCGGCCCGCACAGCAAGGAAGACTGGCTTGCGCTCACGGCGCCGATGCTCAGACCTGCGGAAGGTGGCGGTTTTCAGCTTCACTACGATCCGGGCATCGCAGTGCCGCTCAAGAACGTATCGGCCGAGGCGATCGCGCAGGGTGAGGCGGGCTTGTGGAAAATCTACGACCAGATCACCGCGAAGACGCTCGTCACCCGAGGCGCGCAGTCCGATCTGCTGTCGCCCGGGACCGCGCTTGCGATGACGCAGCGTGGGCCGAAGGCGCGACTGCTCGAATTCGAGGGCGTCGGCCATGCGCCGACGTTCGTCGCGCGCGATCAGGTCGCCGCGGTCGCCGCGTTCTTGCTCGACTGAAGGCGCACCGATTGCCCTTTCATCGGCTGCCATGAAAAGTCTGACCACCGAGCCCAGCGCTGTCGCGCACCCGGCTCACGCGGTGCCCGAGGTGGTCGCGGCCACCGCCAATGCGCTGCCGGCGCAACCGGACTCGCGCGCGCGGGCGCGAGCTTTCGCGGAGCCGCTGATCGGCGGCGAAACGCTGGATTCGGGCGAGAACGCGCTGGTCCACGCCGATGCGGTCGCGGCGATTTTGCAATCGATCGGCGGCTCCGAGGCCATGCAGGCTGCGAGCTACCTCGTCTACACCTGCGCCTATCTGAACCGGCCGCAGGAAGTGATCGCCAAGGCGTTCGGCGAGAACTTCGCGGCGCTCGCGGTCGAGACAACCAAGCTGGTGCGCGTGCAAAAACGCGCGCGCGGCGTGATGGCGCTGGTCGGATCGGCCGATGCGAGCGCGCCGCTGGACAACCCGGTCATCCAGACCGAGAACGTGCGCAAGATGCTGCTCGCGTTCTCGCGCGATTTGCGGGTGGTGATGCTGCGGCTCGCATCGCGCCTGCAAACCTTGCGTTTTCACGCGCATTCAAAAAAGCCGATGCCGCAAAGCCAGGCGGCCGAGTCGCTGCAGGTGTTCGCGCCGCTTGCGAACCGTCTGGGCATCTGGGAGATCAAGTGGGAAATCGAAGACCTGTCGTTCCGCTTTCTCGAACCGCAAACTTACAAGGAGATCGCGCAACTGCTCGATGAAAAACGGGTCCAACGCGAGCTGCAGGTCGAGCGTCTGCGCACCGAACTCGAACAGGAATTGAACGCGCAAGGCATCCGCGCAACGGTGCAAGGGCGCCCGAAGCACATCTACAGCATCGTCAAGAAAATGCGCGGCAAGAGCCTGGATTTCGATCAGGTGTTCGACGTGCGCGCGCTCAGGGTGGTCGTGCCCGAAGTGCGCGACTGCTACGCGGCGCTCGGTTGGGTGCATGCGCGCGCCACGCCGATCCCAGAAGCGTTCGACGACTACATCGCCAAGCCCAAGGCCAATGGCTACCGTTCTCTCCACACAGTGGTGCGTGATGAGTTGGGCAAACCGATCGAGATCCAGATTCGGACGCAAGCGATGAACGACCATGCCGAGCACGGCGTGGCCGCTCATTGGGCCTACAAGGAGGCCGGCACCAAGGGCTACGGCGGAGTCAGCGCCGACAGCGCCTACGACGCGAAGATCGCGGTGCTGCGCCAGCTACTGGCCTGGGAGCGCGATCTGTCCGGTTCGGCGGCGACGCACGGCCTGCTGGAAGACCATATTTACGTGCTCACGCCGGAAGCCGCCGTGGTCGAGTTGCCCAGGGGCGCGACGCCGGTGGATTTCGCCTACAGCGTGCACACCAGCATCGGCCATCGTTGCCGCGGCGCGCGGCTCGATGGGCAGATGGCGCCGCTCAATACGCCGCTCGAAAACGGCCAGACCGTGCAGATTCTGGCGGCAAAGGAGGGCGGGCCGTCGCGCGACTGGCTCAATGCGGACGCGGGCTTCCTCGTGAGCAACCGCGCCAAAGCCAAGGTGCGGGCCTGGTTCAACGCGCTGGCCCAGCACGAGACCGCGGCCAAGGGGCGCGAGGCGGTGGAGAAGGTGTTGCAGCGCGAAGGCAAGACCGCCGTCAAGCTGGAAGACCTGGCCGGCCGGCTCGACTTCGATTCGGCCAACGATCTGTTCGAGGCCGTCGGCAAGGACGAATTCTCTCTGCGCAACATCGAGCAGTTGCTGCACCCGAGTCCGCCGCCCGAAAGCGACGCCCCGCAGTTGAAGCACGCCAGCGCCGATACCGGCGGCCGAGTGCTCGTCGTGGGCCTGGACTCGCTCATGACGCAACTGGCCAAGTGCTGCCGCCCGGCGCCGCCGGACCCGATCGTCGGCTTCGTCACGCGCGGCCACGGCGTGTCAATCCACCGCGGCGACTGCAGCAATTTCCGCGACATGTCGGCGCGCAACGCCGAGCGGGTGATTGAAGTGCAATGGGGCGAGCGCCATGGTGCCGAGCGCGCGTCGGTCTATCCGGTCGACGTGGTCGTGGAAGCGCAGGATCGACAAGGCCTGTTGCGCGACATCTCGGACGTGTTCACCAAGGAGAGAATGAACGTGATCGGCGTGCAAACGCAGACCGTGAAAGGCATCGCCTGGATGACCTTCACCGTCGAAGTGGCCGACTCGGCGCGCCTGCTGGAGGTGCTCGGCATCGTGGCGCAAATTGAAGGAGTGCGGCGCGCGCGCAGGCGTTGATTCGTTCACGCCGAAGCGGCCAGTTGGCCCGCATGCGCCTGCTACAATTCGCCCTCTCGAACAGATACCCAGGCGCGTAGCTCAGCTGGTTAGAGCACCACCTTGACATGGTGGGGGTCGGTGGTTCGAGTCCACTCGCGCCTACCAACGAAATCAAGCACCTAGCAGAAATGCTAGGTGCTTTTTTCTTGACCGGTACGACAGAAAGTACGGAAAAGCAGGCTCGAAAGCGGCGGCTTCGCACGTACTGCATGAGGCTTCGGCCGCTGGCGCTGCCGAATGCCCGGGTCAGGTGAAAGCGCGATACGCCCGCGGCCGGCGCAATGTCTTCAAGCGCTGTCTCCGCGCCTAGTGGGGAGCTCGATGCGCCAGATTAAAGGCAGCGGCGCGGTTGCGTTTGATATTTCTTGGGCGTGTCCCAGTCGATCTCGATGCGAAATACTATAAAAATAGTAGCAGCAAACGATTACTGAACAAGCGCAAAGAGCCTTTTTGATTCATAAAAATCGGTTTGTTAGCGCAGTCGCCGCCAATCGGAGCAACGTCCGGCCCCAAGCGACGGGCGCAGAGCAACTCGCGCTTGCGGCGCGTCATCGGCCGGCAGCCCAGCCGGTGAAATCTGGCGTTTTCGTGTCGAACGGCCGCGCATCGAAAGGCGGGCCAACCGATACTCGCCGCTCCAATTTCAAGGGGCTCATTCATGGTGAAGAAGACCATCCTTCTCTTCATTGGCGCGCTGCTCAGCGTCAGTGTGCTGGCGCATTCGGGCGGCAAGGACCGCAACGGTTGTCACACGGACCATCGGACCGGCGGCTACCACTGCCACTGATCGGCTCGGCGCCACGTG
Source organism: Burkholderiales bacterium (assembly GCA_039931475.1). Classification (GTDB taxonomy): domain Bacteria; phylum Pseudomonadota; class Gammaproteobacteria; order Burkholderiales; family Burkholderiaceae_C; genus JBBPYC01. Next base: position 3,927 of record JBDTRV010000002.1, read on the forward strand.
GAGCGGCCCCGCGCCGCGGCTCCGTTCCGCTATTTCCCGCGCGCCACCCGCTCGCGCGCTTCGATGTACGCCGCAAACGCGGCCTGATCGCCGAACGGCGGATCGGCCGCCGGCGCGCCATTAACGGATTCGCGATTGAAGGCGCTGTAGGTTCGTGCGCCGACCCCTGCTGGAGCCGGGCCACCGGCCGAAGCCGAAGATGGCGCGCCGTCGCTCCACATCACATCGACGTCGGCCCGTCCGGCAATTCCCGCCAGATCCTTCACGCGCAGGATGCCCGACGTGGGCACCACGATGCGCGCGCTCTTGCCGAAGAACGCCATTTCGACGCCGCTCCAGTCGATCGCCTGTGAAGCCTTTGGGTCTTCCAGCAAAACCACCCAATCGCCCGTGAATCCGGGCGACGCAATGAAGCTAAGTTTCGGTGGCGGCAGCCAGGTGCTCTCGAAAAACGTGGCGATCACGATCAACCCGCCGCAAGCCAGGCCGAGCAAGCCCATGCCGATGCTTGCCGAGTGACTTTTCGCGCCGGACCACCCGCGTTTGCGCGCGAACAGCCTGCCCGCGAAGAACGGCAGCACGAACGCCACCAGCAGGATCAGCAGCATCGCGATCCCGATGGCCATGGCAAGGCCGCCCATGCCGTCGTCGTTCATGTCGTGTTCATCTGTTGTTGCGATCTGTCTCGCGCGGCCGCCTCTTGTGTTGCCGCGGTTCGCATTCGCATGAATCGCACTGGATCGAGCGCCTTTGCCAATCGCGCCGGCACCGGCAACGGCTCGCCATGAAGGCGCGCGGCGAGCAGCTCACCGCACAGCAGCGCGAAGCTCAAGCCTCTGGACCCCATGGCGGTCGCGATGTGGAGACCGGGCGATTGCTCGGGATCGACGGGTCCGACGGTCGGCATCCGATCGGGTGAAGTGCATCGCACGCCGGCCCACGCACGTACCTCGCCACTTTCGAACGCGGGCGCGACACAGCGCGCGGCGTCGGGCAGCAGCTTGCCAATGCGGTTCAGGTTCCTTGTGTGATCGGCCGCGCGGGCTTCGACCGTCGTCTGATCGCGGTCGAAGGTGGCGCCGGCGATCCAGATCGGCCCGCCCGCCTGCGGAATGCCGGCGGTGAAGCTGCCATTGCCATTGACCGGAAAGGGCGGCAGTGGCGGCTGATCCCACGGCCCGGTTGACGTTCCCCAGGAAAGCTGGCCGCGCACCGGTTGCAAGGGAATTTCGCTTGCCGCAAGCAGCCCGCTTTCATGACCGGCGGCGATGACCACCAGCGGAGCCTGCGCCAGCGGCTGGCCTATTGCATCCAGTGCCTGCCAGCCGCCCGGGGTTCTGACCAGGCGCGCGACCTGCGCGCCGCCCCGAAAGCTGATGCGCCGATCGGCGAGCAGCGCATGAACGAGCGCCCGCGGCTTGATCCAGCCGGCGCGCCGGTGCCAGAGCGCCGCTTGGGCGACGGGAACACCGGCAGCGATCTTGCAATCGCGCGTCGCAACATCGCTCCAATCGCGCTCGGCATCGCTGCGCTCGGCCATCAACCGTTCGGCGTCGGTGCGCACTTCCAGAACGCCGCTCATGCGCCAGTCCGCATCGTGCAGCAGTCGGTCGCGCGCGAACTGCACGGTCAGCCGGATGCCGGCACGGGTCAAGCGTGACAGTGGTGCGTCGTCGGCCGATACATGGGGCACGAACAGCCCGGCGGGAAGGCTCGATGCGCCGGCGGCCGGGTTGTTGGCCTGGTCCAGCACGAGCACTTCGCGCCCGCGCCGCGCGAAGCTCGCAGCTACCGCGGCGCCCGTGAGACCAGCGCCAATCACGAGCACGGTTGTGGTTGCGGCAATCGCGTCCGCCGGGTCGGCTCGGCGCGTGCGCGGCGTCCAGGCGGGGTCGAATGTGGCCATGAAAGCCCGCCCTTCGCAGCTTGCCGGTTTCGGCACCGTCGACCAGCCGCTTTTGCAAAGCGCGGCCACTGCTTGCGGCGCGAGCCCGAAGCCCGCGATCCGCGTGCCGCGACGGCAGCAACGCGTGAGCGCCTTGATGTTGTCCTGGCTGGGGTCGAATGCATATTGCAACCCGCTCAAATCACCGAGCCAGATCGAATCAGCGGCAAACCTTTGCTCGCGCAAGACAAGGTCCGCCTCGCCCACGCACAGCGTCAGCAACACATGGCCGCCGTCGAATTCGATGCGGTGAAAGCCCCGCGTGAGACCCCAACAGCGCGCGCCGAGTTCGACTGCCAGCATGGTTGCGGGCTCGGCGGGCACGCCTTGCACCGGCTCCGAATGGCTGCTGCCGAGCCACTGGTGGTCCGGCCGCAGCAGGGCTACGTAGTGCAAGGCACGCGGCCGGTCAGGATCGCCGCGCCATGCTTGCCACACCCGCAGAAAGTCAGCCGCCCGATCGCAATGCAACGCAAGGATGCGCCACAGCGGCAGGCCACGCCAGGCATCGGGCAGTGCAAGCGCGCCGAGCGGCGACGCATTGGCGCTCGACATCACATCGCATTCACCCGGTGCCCTTGGGCAATCATCTGCCGGCGGCTATTCGCTGGGCGGCACATACCCCGCCGCCGCGTCCGCGCCGCCGCCGAAGAAGTGGTTCTCCATTTGCCGCGCAAGGTATTGGCGCGCGCGCTGATCCGCCAGATTGAGCCGGTTTTCGTTGACCAGCATCGTCTGGTGTTTGAGCCAGTCGGCCCAGGCCTGCTTGCTCACGTTTTCCCAAAGCCGTTTGCCGAGTTCGCCCGGATACGGCGGAAAGTCGAGCCCTTCGGCTTCCTTGCCGAGCTTGATGCAATGAACCATGCGTGCCATGAGAGCCTCTGTTTGTGTGACGATCTGAGAGAATCTTCGGCAAGCCGAAGGTCGTGATCGACTTTATCAACATTTGTTTTCGCCCCCTAAAGGAGAACCTCATGCCTAAGACCAAAATCGCCGTCGTCGTCGGTAGCCTGCGCAAGGATTCGTTCAACAAGCAACTCGCGCACGCGCTGGCCAAGCTCGGCCCCAGCGATTTCGAGTTCGACTTTCTCGAAATCGGCGACCTGCCGCTGTACAACCAGGACGACGACAAGAATCAGGCGCCGCCGGTCAAGCGGCTCAAGGACGCAATCAATGCCGCGCAAGGCGTGCTGTTCGTGACGCCCGAATACAACCGCGCGATCCCAGGCGTGCTCAAGAATGCGATCGACCACGCATCGCGCCCCTACGGCCAGAATGCTTGGGCCGGCAAGCCGGCCGGTCTGATCGGCGTTTCGATCGGCGCGATCGGCACCGCCATTGCGCAGCAGAACTTCCGCAGCGTGCTTGCCTATCTCGACATGCCGACCTTGGGCCAACCCGAAGTGTTCATCCAGCACAAGGAAGGCATGTTCACCGAAGGCGGCGAGATCGGCATCGACGACACGAAGAAGTTCCTGCAGAAATGGATGGACCGGTACGTCCTGTGGGTGAAGAAGCACGGTTGAGCCAGCGTCGCGGCCGAGCCGGCCTCACCGCCGCCCGCACTGCGGCGTGGCTAGTCTCGCTGCTGGCGCCGGCGCGCGCGGCGTGCCTTGGCGCGTTGCTACTGCTGTTGCCGGCCGCCGCGGCGCTTGCGCAAACCAGCCTGGTAAGCGCGCCTGCACCGCAACTGGCGCCGCTGTTCAAACAGATCGATCCGGCGTTCTCCGCCTCGTACAAAAAAGTCACTGGCCGCGATGTGCGGATCGATGAAAAAAGCGGGCCGCCGGCCATGCTCGCCAAGCCGGGAGCCGAGGGCCCGGTCGCGGACGTGGTCGCGTTCGCCGATCCGGCCCAAGCCGATGCGCTGGCCGATGCCGGCGTGATCGCGACCGACTGGAGCAAGCAATTCCCGTCGGGCTCGGCGCCGTGGTTCACCACCGTGGTATTCGTCGTGCGCGAGGGCAACCCTAGGCGAATCAAGAATTGGAGCGACCTAGCACGGCCCGGCCTCAAGGTCGTGCTGCCCGACCCCGCCAGCACCGCCAGCGGCCGCCATGCCTGGCTCGGCGCTTGGGGCGCGATCAGAAAGAACGGCGGCAGCGACGAGCGCGCCGCAAGCCAAGCCGCCAAGCTGCTCGCGAACAGTGGATTGCCCGCCGCCAGTGACGAACTGGCGGCAGAACGGTACATCAAGCAACGCGATGGGGATGTGCTGATCGCCCTGGAGCGCGACCTGCCGAACATCATGCAGACGGCGCTCGAGCAGGGGACGGCCAAGCTTGCGGTGGTCGTGCCGCCAATGGGTATCCTGGTGGCGCAACCGGTGGCGCTGCTGCCAGCGTCGACCCGCAAGAAAGGCACGGGTGAGTTGGCCAAGGCGTATCTGAATTTCCTTTACACCGAGCCGGCACAGCAAATGGCCGCGATGCACTCGCTCAGGCCTGCGTCGAAAGAGATGCTGAAGGCGCAGGCGGCGCGATTCAGGCCGATCAAGCTGTTTGGCGTAGCCGAAGTGTTCGGCAGTGAGGCCGAGGCGCAACAAGCCCATTTCAGCGCGGATGGATGGTTCGAGAAGCTGCGCGCGGCGCAGGCGGCCAAGCCATTGGCGGCGGCCACTTCCGGGGCCAAGACTCGTTGATCGTGCGCCGGGTGCTGTCGCAAGCTGGAGCCGCCCGCTTAAGCGCCAGTCACCCGCGCTGGGCGATGAAATCGAATGACCTCAATCCCCTTTGACAATCCCCTCCCGCCGCGGGTCGGCGCCGCCGAGCCAGATCGGCGTGCCGTGCGCCTGGCCGCGCACGATCGCCTGCAGGCCGCTCGTGAGCGGCATCTCGCGCACTTCGGCGTCGCGCTCGCGCAGGCGTTCGACCGTCGCCGGAGGGAAGCGCCTTTCCTCGAGCAGGGTCGGGCCGTTGAGCGATGCGAAGTTCGGCAGGTCGATCGCCTGCTGCGGCGTGAGGCCCCAGTTCAGCACGCCGTACAAGGTTTTGGCGGTGAAGTGGATGATCAAGGCGCCGCCGGGGCTGCCGGCGCTCATCACGAGCTGGCCGGTCGGCTTGTCGAACACCAAGGTGGGCGCCATCGACGAGCGCGGGCGTTTGCCGGGCTGCACGCGATTTGCGATCGGCTGACCTTCCGCGTCGGCCGGTGCGAAGCTGAAGTCGGTCAGTTCGTTGTTCAGCAAGAAGCCGCCCGAAAGCCCCTTGCCGCGATTGACCATGAGCCGGGCGCCGAACTGGTCTTCGATGGTGGTCGTCATCGCCAGCGCATTGCCGAACGGGTCGACGATGCTGATGTGGCTCGTGCCGTGCTCGATTTGCTCCGGCATGGGCGCCAGCGCCGCCTTGGATTCGCCCGGGTTGCCGGGCTTGGCAACCTTCATGCTCTTGCCGCCCGGGCTTTGGTCGATCAGTTGGGCGCGGCGGGCCAGGTAGTCGGGTGCGAGCAGGCTCATCCACGAGCCGGCCGGCGGTTTGACGAAATCCGGGTCGGCCACATACAAGGCCCGGTCGGCGAACGCGAGGCGCGAGGCTTCGGCATACAGATAGAGCCAGTCGCTGTCCGGCAGGCGATCGGGCGTGAGCGGCAGCTTGGCCGCGCTGGTGCTGTTAAGGACGCCGAGGATCTGGCCGATCGCGATCGCGCCGGAACTCGGCGGTGGCATGCCGCAGATGCTGAATTCGCGGCTGGCTTCGGTAAAGGGCGGGCTGGCGGTGTAGTCGAAGCACAGCGGCGCGCGCTTCTTGGCGCGGTAGTTCGACAGGTCGGACAGTTCGAGCTTGCCGGGATTGGTCGGGTGGCCCTTGACCGCTTTGACGATGGCGCGGGCGACTTCGCCTTCGAGCAGCCCGCGTGAGCCGCGCTCGGCGACGAGGCGCAGCACGGCCGCGTATTCGGGGTTCTTCAGCACATGGCCGACTGGCAGCGGCTTGCCGTCATCGCCATAGAAGAACTTGGCCGCCAGCGGATCCTTGGCTAGGTGCTTTTCGGCACCGAGCAAGATGTTCAGGCGCGGACTCACCGCGAAGCCGTTCTCGGCCAACTGGATCGCCGGTTTGAACAGGTCAGCCCAGGCCAGCCTTCCGTATTGCCGATGCGCCATCTCGAGCATCCGCACGGCGCCAGGCACGCCGACCGAGCGGCCGCCAACCACTGCGTCGTAGAACGGCAGCGCTTTGCCGTCGGCGCCGATGAACAGTTTTTCGTCAGCGGCGTTCGGCGCGGTTTCGCGCCCGTCGAAAGCCTGGGTTTCCTTGCCGTTGAAGTAGACGAGGAACGCGCCGCCGCCGATGCCGCTCGATTGCGGCTCGACCAGCCCGAGCACCATTTGCACCGCGATCGCCGCGTCGATCGCCGATCCTCCCGCCTTGAGCACCTGGTAGCCGGCGTCGGTTGCGAGCGGGTTGGCAGCGGCGACCGCGAACTTGCTCGTCACCCAACCAGGTTTGGCGGTGTTGCCCGACGCCACCTCCGGCTGATCCGGCGGCGCGTGATAGCTGAAACTGCCGGCCCGCGCCGCCTTGGGCGCGCTTTGGGGCGCCGCGCTCGGCGCGCTGGCGGACGGGGCATCGGCCGTTGGCAGCGCGCAGGCGCTGAGCAGCGCGGCGAGCGCGGCCACCGCCAGAATCGGCGACAAGAAGGAAGGGATTCTCAGTTGCACGGTTGGCTCCTCGCTGTGGTTTCGCGGCCAGTCTACGCGCGGCGATGCGCCAGCGGAATGGCGCCGACTGCCGGTTGCCCGCGCAACGGGTTTTCGAGAACGAAAATGACTGTTTCCGCACGTCCAGCCTATTGGGTCAGCTACTTAATAAGGAGCAATCCACTGACACCATGCCGGGCCAGCCGCAGCCTCGGCGAGCCTTCGCCAACGCTCGGGAGCACTTGCTAGCAGTCGCCAGCTCACGCCAACGCTTGCCAGCTCGCCCCAGCCCCAGCCGCTGCCAGCAGTCGCGAGCAGTCGCGAGCAGTCGCGAGCAGTCGCTGGCGTTTGCCAATGGTTGCCAACGGGCGAACGGGCCAAGGTGCTAGCAGCGCCGGGGCCTCCATGCGGGGTCATGCGCACCGCGCCGCGCTTTTTCGCGAGGTGCCGGCGTTTCGGCTCAGTGCTTGCCGCGCAGCTTCTGCACGCCGGCCCAGATTGCGACCAGCAGCGCGCCCGCCGCCAGCCCCACCGCCGCGTTCGCGAGCAGTTCCACCAGGCTGCCGACGCCGCCTGCCTGCAACGCCCAGGCCTGCACCATGTGATGCAGCGCCGGCACGCCATGCACGAGGATGCCGCCGCCGACGAGGAACATCGCGGCGGTGCCGGCCACTGACAGTGCCTTCATGAGCCAGGGCGCCGCCGTCAGAATCGCAAGGCCGATCGACCGCGAGACGCCTTCACGCCGACTCAGCGCCAGCCCCGCGTCGTCCAGCTTCACGATGCCGGCGACCAGGCCGTAGACGAAAATCGTCATCGCGACCGCCACCACCGCCAGCACCGCGAACTGCGTGCCGATCGCCGCCGCCGCGGTCGCGCCCAGAGTGATCGCGATGATCTCGGCCGACAGGATGAAGTCGGTGCGCACCGCGCCCTTGATCTTGTCCTTCTCGAGCGCGACCAGATTGACCGCCGGGTCCGCCACCGCCCGGGCCAGCTCCGCTCGGTGCGCGGCCTTCACTTCGGGCGGATGTAGCAAGCGGTGCGCGATCTTCTCCATGCCCTCGAAGCACAGGAAGGCGCCGCCGACCATCAACAGCGGTGTCACCGCCCAGGGCGCGAAGGCACTGATCGCCAGCGCCGCCGGCACCAGGATCGCCTTGTTAAGGAACGACCCTTTCGCCACCGCCCAGACCACCGGCAATTCGCGATTCGCCGCCACGCCCGTGACCTGCTGCGCGTTCAGCGCCAGATCGTCGCCGAGCACGCCGGCGGTCTTCTTGGCGGCGATCTTGGTCAGCACCGAGACGTCGTCGAGGACGGTGGTGATGTCGTCGAGCAGGGCGAGCAGGCTGAAGGCGGCCATGGGTTGGTCAGATGGAGGAAAAGCGGCAATGCTAAACGGGGGAAGGACAGGGCAAGGACGCGGCCGGGCAACGCCCCCGGGCAGCGGCGTTTCTGGCAAGCGCGATCGTCACGACGGGCGTTTTGCTACAAAAAACGCAGCATGAAACGACCATTGGACGAGCGGTGAAGGCCAAAAAATGCCAGAAATTGCGCCGATCCAGCGCCGGCGTGCGGGAAGACAGGCGGCGTCGTCAAGCTGCGCGGCGCAACGCCGGCAGCACCGGGTCGATCAGTTCGGCCGGGCGCTTGCCCGTCGGCGGCGCATAGCGCGCGTAAACGCCCAGTGCGTCCGGCGCCAGGCGGCCGACCCAGCGTGAGAGGTCGCCAAAGCGCGCGCCCTGGCGCACCAGATTCACGACACAGGTGTGGCGCAGCGTCTGGGCATCGACTTCATCCGGCCGGGAGAGGCTCGCGTCGTGCGCGGCGAACAGCACGGTGGCATCGATGTCGGACCCGGACTGCCGCTTTTGTTCGGCTCCCGCGAATACCGGCGCGTCCGCTGGCGGGCGGTCGCCCGCGCCGCGCGCCAACGCGGCGGCCAGCACTGCCGGCAGCGGCAGGCTGCGTTCCGGAAGGCGGATCGTGCCGTCCACAAGATCGACATCGCCCCAGCAAAGCGCTGCCGCCTCTTCGGCCGTGAGGCCGGACAAAAGCGCCATCAGCAGTGCGCGCACGGGCGGGTCGACCGCGGCAAGGAGCGCCGCAACTTCGGACGGGTCGAGGTCGCGCGGCAAGGGGGGCGCTTCGAGCAGCGGGGCCGGTCCGGCTGCCAGCGGCTGGTCCGCGAGCACGCGCGGGGCAGCACCCCAACCGAGCGGCTGCATGCCAGGCGCAGCCGGGCCGATTGCGCCCCAGCTTCGCTCCATCATCAACTCCGGCGGGTCTTCGGTGCGCGTGAGCAGTTCGACCAGGCCGACCGCGAGCAGTGCCAGCAGCAACGAGCCGCCGGCGGCAATCGCCGCGTCGCGCGTGTAATCCGGCCGAGCCGGGCCGAGCGGCTCGCTGGCCGGATCGAGCAGCCGCACCGTGGGCGCGGCGCGCCGGGCACCGGTTTCGAGCGAGGTGGCGCGCAGCGCGGCGGCGGCGCGCTGGCCCTCGAGCTGGCGCAGTTCCTGCTGCATCTGCTGGTATTCGCCAAGGCGCGAAGTGAAGGCCTGCACGCTCTGGCGCGATGCGGTCATCTGCTGGTTGATGCGCTCGGCGGCTAGGCGCGCGCTGGCCAGTTCCTCTTCGGCTTCGGCCAAGGCCGAACCCTGGGCGTTGCCGCGCTCGCGCCGAAGTTGTTCGTCCAGGTTGGTCACGCGCGCGCGCAATGCGCGGCCGTTCGCGTCCATCTTCATGTAGGCGTCAGTGAACTGGCGCTCCATCACCCGCAGTTCCTCGCGCGCTTGCGACAGTCGGTTTTCCAGGCTGGCAAGCGTTGGGTTGTCGGCCGCCCTTGCCACCGATCGGCCGGCCGCCGCTGCTTCGCGCAGGACCCGCATCTTGGCCTCCGCGCGCACCAGTTTTTCATTCGCGGTGTTGGCCGCCTGCGCCTGCCCCCGCACCTGCGACAGTACCTGGCTGTCGTCGGCGTCGAGCGAAACGATGTTGTGGCGCGCCCGGAACGCGTTCGCCTCGCGCCGCGCTTGATCGACCCGTTGTTGTAGCGCGCTTGCTTCTTCCCTCGCGGTGTCGAACGAGTCGCCGGTGTCGGACTGATGCCGCGCATCGAGGTTCTGGCGGTACACGTCGAACAGCACGTTGACCGCGGGCGCGAGCGGCGCGCTCGACAAACCATCGGCGAACACCTCGACCACGTTGGTGCCAGCAACCGGCAGCACATGCAATGATCGCTGCAGCAAATCGACGGCTGCCGCGTCGCCGGTGGAAGAGGTTGCCGCCGAAAGCCCAACCGGCATTGGCAGCGGAAGCGAGCGGCTATGTAGTTCAGAGCCAAGTTGCTTTAGCAATGGGCGACTCGTGATCACTTGCAGTTCGGTCAGGAACTGCGGACTGGCGCCCTGAAAGTGCTGGCCGGCAGCAGCGGCCTCGGGTGCGGCATCGGGAAACGTGAATTGCCAGCGCGCGCTGGCCTGGTATTGGGCCGGGCGCGAATAGACCCAGAACAGACTGCTCGCGAGCGCGATCAACAGCGTGAGCACGAACACCCAGCGCCGGCGCCGGTTGGTGCGAGCAGCCGCCGTGGGCGACGCGGGGCCGATGGTGGCGCGGGTGGTGGTGTAGATCGGCGTCATGCGGCGGGCCTTTTGTAGGATTCGGAAAAGTGAAAGGTCGTGGCACGCGCTCCAGTTGGCGGCCCCGGCGAGCGGACCGAGGGAGCCTTGATTGATTATCGGGGCGCCACACGGCGTGGTTCAGCGCTTGGCAATGGATCACAACTGGGGCGGTTGGCCGCGATCCGTGCGCTACCCGCGCGCCTGGCGCCGGGCTGCAACCGCTTGTTTCACAACCCCGTTTCGAGCGCGGACGTCAACTGGTCGGCGACCCACGGAGCCGCGGAACACACGCGCCGTGTTGGGTGTTGGCTCGCTCCCGATCGGGCTCGAGATGAACCCAATGCGCCCGATCGGGGCACTGCACGAATTTCCGAAAGCGATCAAGCTTGGCTGACCCATGAACCCGCGCGACACCCTGACGTTCCGGCCGGCGCAATCGCCTGAAGCGCGGGCCATGGCGAGGATGTCGCGAGACCTGATCGAAACCGGCCTCGACTGGCGCTATACGCCGAACCGGATCGCCATGCTGATGGGCGACCCGGAAACCGTTGCGCTGGTCGCCTGCGATGCGTGGGGCCTGCACGGATTTGCCGTCATGCAGTTTGGCGACGAACACGCGCATCTGGCGCTGCTGTGCGTCGATCCGAAGCAGCAACGGCGAGGGATCGGGCGCTGCCTGACCGAATGGCTGATCGAGTCGGCCCAGGTCGCCGGCATCGCGCGGATCGAGCTCGAACTGCGGGCCGACAATGAGCCGGCTCTTGCGTTCTACCGGCGGCTCGGCTTCGCCCAGACGAGGGTCGTTCCGGGCTACTACCGCCAAAACCTTGCGGCGCGATGCATGGTGCGGTGGCTGCGGCCGGAGCTCGGTCCAGCCCCGTGACGAAGCGAGCGATGCTGGTATTACCGTGTAATACAAGACATCGGGAACTGCAAGCATGGAAGCAACATCGGTCACGAGCAAGGGGCAGATCACCATTCCGCGGGAAGTCCGGCAACGGCTGGGCATCCGGCAGGGCAGCCGAATCGAGTTCTTGCTGCACGGTGACCATGCGGAGTTGCGGGTCAAAAGCTCGCCCGTGCCGGCCGTCGTGAGCGGGTTCGGCATGTTGAAGAGTCGGCGAGTTCCGGTTCCGGTGGACTTCGATCCGGCAACGCTGCTCAAACCATGATCGGCGTCGACGCCAACGTTCTTGCACGCTATTGCGTCGAATACAAGGCCGACGCCCAAGCCATGACGCAGCGGCAGGCCGCGTGGCGCTTGATCGAATCCGGCCAGCCGCTGATGGTCTGCAAGACGGACATTCTCGAATTCGAATGGGTCTTGCGCGGGCACTACGGATTTGAGCAAGAGCAGACCGCGGCCGCGTTGCGGCATCTGTTGTCAATGGCGCACATCAGCGTCGAAGACCGAGCCACCGTCCTGCAGGCGTTGTCTCACTCCGATGCCGGAATCGACTTCGCCGATGCACTGCACCATGCGAGCTATCGAGGTTGCGAGAGCATGGCCTCCTTCGATGACCGCAAGGTTGCTCGCCGCGCCAAGAAGATGGGTCTGGCGCCAGCAGAGTCGGCGCCTGTTTGAACGCTGGCGCAAGGAGGCGAATTGTCGGCTGGCTGAATTCGCCAATCGACGCCACGCCTAGTCGCTTCAAGCCGGGGGATCGAAGCTAGTGTGGATCGCGTGCCGCGCTTGAAGGCGCGCGTGAGAGGCGTTTTCTCGGCAATCTCGGCCAACCGGCCGCGCTACTCGGTTGAAAGCGCAGCGTCGATGCCGATGCGCCGCTGCACCGACTCGGCGCCCTCTGCATCGCGCCGCATTTCGGCCTCGACCGTGGTCGTGCCGAGGTTCCAACCTTTGCGGTCGGCATACATCCGAAGCGTTGCCGAGTTGCAGGCGGCGAGCGCGGCCAGCCACAACTCATGGGGGGCAGGTCCGGTGTCGGTGCTGCCGTTGCTCGCCGGCTCGTCGCCTCGTCAGCGCTGAAGCGATGGGTGCGAGCGGTGATCTGCTGCGACAGGCCGGTTTGGCTTTTGACGACGACTGCTTCCATTTGGGTGAATCCGCCTGTGGTTGGCGAAGGTAATCGGCCGGCGCGGGTCAGGCCGAGCCGCCTGGTTCAGGCTCGGGATATACCGGCTCGCCCAGGTTCAGCATCAGCCGATTGGCCCAAGCGAAGATCGCGATCGAGTGGGTCAGGTCGAGGATGTCGGCGCGCGACAGGCCCGCCGCTTCGAGCGGGCGCAGGTGGTCGGCGGTGATTTCGCCCGGCCGCTCGGTCAGGGCGATGGAGAACGCCACGATCGCCCGTTCGCGATCGGTCGTGCCGGCGCCTTTGGGGTCTTCGAACACCTGTTCGATCACGTCGGTGCGCTTGGCCAACTGCTCGAAGCGCTGCGCATGGACCGAGGCGCAATAGACACAGCCGTTGATGCGCGAGACCACGGTAGTGGCCAGTTCGCGCTCGGCGCGCGGCAGGCCGCCGGGCGCGTACATGATCGCGTTGAACGCGGCCGAGCGCTGGCGCAGCACGTCGCTCTGGTGCGCGAGCAGCAGGTAATAGTCCATTGACTTGGCCTGCGGGTGGCTTTCCTCGAGCACCTCGATCTGATCCTGGGTGGCATCTTGCAGAACCACCACGTCGAGCCAGGCGCGCCAGCCCAATGTCTCGTTGGTGAAGCCGTTCTTTCGCAGACTCGTGCTCATATCGTGGACTCCAGCGATTCCAGCGATTCGAGCGCTTTCAGGCCCGCGACCAGTCGCGTCTGATACGACACGAAGCCGATCAGTTGCGCAAGCGCGACCACTGCCGGTGTTGAAAGTCCCACCTGGGTCAACGCCGCCACCTCGGCCCGGTCGCCGTCCCTGGGGCTGTCGACCAGCACGCGCGTGAAGCGCAGCAGCGCAGCCAGCCTGGGGTTTGCAATGGCGGCGATCTGCGCGTCGTCACGTTCCCCGCGCTCGACCAGGTTCACCAACGCCGCGTCGATGCCCTCCACCCAATTGCGCTCGCGATAGCGCAACGCCAGTTCGGGCGCCGGTGTCAGGTAGCAGCCGTAGAGCGCGACCAGCAGCCGCTCGGCCGGCGTCAGGCCGTCGACTGTGGGCGAGAACAAAGCTTCCCAACTGCCGAGCGTCGCGGCGACCACTTTGCTGCGCTGCTGCCGCAGCCGTTGCGTTGCGCCGCCTTCAGTCAAACCAGCGGCGCTATCGATCATGTCCATGTGGAGGTCGGGCATCTGGTTCCTTGGCGCTTGCGTCTGAGGGTGGTCAACGGTTTGGAGTGGATCAGCCGGCGATCGGTGCGCCGGCAAACTCGGTCCATTCGTCGCCGAGCAGTTCAGGATCGGCGTAGGCCTCGAGCGCCGCGAAGTGCGCCGCGAAGTCTTCCCCATACAGCAGCGCCGCGATGCCTTGGCCGAGCCGTTCGGCGCCTTCGCTGATCGACGGGATGTCGCCCGAGATCGCGCCGTGCGACAGCGTTGCCGGATAGCAAAAAGCATGGATGCGCATCAGGCCGGGGCAGGCGCCCGGCGTCTTTTCCTGAAGTTCGAACACCGGACCCAAGTCGGGCGAGTCGTCGAGCTCGAGGTCGTGAACAGCGTCGGGTGGATCGAAGCGGTCGCGCCAGAGCCGAATGTTCTGGGCGAACGAAGCGAACTCGGGCCGCGCCGTGAAATCGACGTTGAAGCCGGTCGAGAAGATCAGGAAGTCGAAGCGGAAGGCACCCCTGGGCGTTTCGGCGACCACCGCATCGTCGGTTTGGCGAGCATCCAGCACCGGACACGCGAGGTGAAAGCGCGCATTGGGATGGCGCGACACGCGCTGCGTGCTGTTCCTCGGC
>JBDTRV010000003.1:0-17268 GCA_039931475.1 Burkholderiales bacterium
GGCGCGGCGGGCCTTTATGCGCCGAACCTCGGCACAGCATTCGGCGGCGGCGGCTTCAGCCGGGTCGAGATGCAGCACGTCGAGGAATTCGTATACCGCCAATCGGGCCTCGGCCTCGGCCTTGCGGCGCTGGCCTGGACAGAAGGGCCGAACCCGACCACCGAACACATGTCGCCAGCCGCACGCGACCGTTATCTAAAGCCGCTCGTCACCGGCCGGATCAGCGCCGCCTTCGCCAATACCGAAGCCGGCGTCGGCAGTGACGTGCTCGGCATGACGACCCACGCGCGGTGCGAAGGCGATGGCTGGGTCATCAATGGCCGCAAATCCTGGATCACCAATGCGCATTTCGCCGATCTGATCCAGGTCACCGCCGTGACCGAAGCCGGGGCCGGCACCCAATCGATGTCGCTGTTTCTCGTCGACGCGAACACCCCCGGCTTCAAGCGCGGCGCCGATCTGCCGACGATGCTGGACGACGGCCTGACCGGCGAGCTCGAGTTCGACAACGTGAAAGTGCCGGCCGAGAACCTGGTCGGCAAGGTCGGCGACGGCTTCGCCCTGGGCATGTCCTACATCAACTCGCGGCGCCTCGGCCGGGGCGGCATGTGCGCCGGATGGGGCCAATGGCTGCTCGAGCGGGCGGTGCAACGGGCACAACAGCGCAAGAGCGGCGGCAAGCCGATCGCCGATCATCAGGCGGTGCAGCACATGCTCGCCCAGATGGATATCGACGTGTATCAGGCACGTTCGGCCTCGCTCGTGGCGCAGGCCGAACTCGATCGGCTCGGCCCGTTCGCCATACCGCTGCACCCCGATGCGCCACGACTCATCAGCCTGGTCAAGGCGATCAACGACGCCGCGTTCTACCGCGTCGCCGACCGCGCGATGCAGGTGCATGGCGCGAGCGGCCTCGCCCGCGGCTCGCCCGAGGAGAAGATCTTCCGCATCGCGCGCAACCTGATGATCCCGGCCGGCACCACCGAGATTCAGCTCAACGCGATCGCGCGGGGCCTGCTGCGCGGTGCGGCGCCGACCGGGGGCGAGCAATGAGCCCGCTCGGTTGCGTCACGGGGCGCTTTCAGCCGGTGCATGAACAGCACATTGAACTGTTCGGCATCGCGCTCGCCGAATGCCGCCGGTTGATCGTCGCGATCACCAATCCCGATGCCGATGCACGGCGCGCGGAGCCGGCCTCGCACCATCGGCATACGGAAGCGGCCAATCCGTTCAGCTACTTCGAGCGCGTGCAATTGCTGGAACTCGCGATTCGCGACCGCGGTTGGGACGAACGCATCGTGCTGGTGCCGTTCGACCTGACCTGCCCGGAACATTGGCAACAGTACGTGCCCCACGCCGCGCGCCAGTTCGTGCGGGCCTACGGCGCCTGGGAGCGGCAGAAGGCGGCGTCACTCGAGCAGGAAGGCTACAGCGTGCGGCTGATCGAAGGCAATCGGCCTAGGCGCATTTCGAGCAGCGACATCCGCGCCAGCATGAAATCGGGCGACGGACGCTGGCAGGCCCTGGTGCCACCAGCGACGGTGGTGCGGCTGACCGAATGGCTGGAGCGAACGCAGGCGGCGAAAAGCGATCGCCAGACCGCCACTAGCGCGGGGTAGCCTGCGATGCCTGCGCGCAGCCTGCGACGGAACCCGACTGGCTGCGCCGAGCGTCAAATGGCGATCGGCGCGTGAGGCAGGCCACCCGCGACGACGAAGACTCGCCGCGTCCTCACGACGATCGGCTGCCGGTGCTGCTCGTCGTGCTCGACGGTTTGGGCGACCGTGCAATCCCCGAGCTCGGTGGCCGCACCCCTTCCGAAGCCGCGAACACTCCCGTGCTCGACCGGCTCACCGCGCGCGGCGCCAGCGGCTGGCACATCCCTTTCGGCTGGGGCCGCGCGCCGTCCTCCGAACTGGCGCACTGGGCGATGTTTGGCTTTGTCGGCGTGCCGTTTCCGGGCCGCGCCGTGCTCGAAGGCATCGGTGCCGGCCTTGACCTGCCGATGCACGAGGCGACCACCTTCGCCTCGCTGCGCACGTCGGAGGTCGCAGGCGGAAAGGTCTGGATCACCGGCCGCGCGGCACGCGATGACGCACCAGACGCCGAAGCGCTGCTGGCCCAACTCACGCCACTGTTCGACGCGCATGGCGTCGGGGTGCATTCGCTCGGCCGCGGCGAAGCGCTGCTGCGCCTCGCCGGCCATGCGAGCGCCGACGTCACCGACTCCGATCCCTTCTTCGAGCACCTGCATCCGTGGCTCAAAGTGCGCGCGACGGACGCTGCCTCGCACGACTTCGCGGGCGAGCTGAACTCTCTGCTGCAGGCCGTGCGCCGTCAGTTGCTCGCCAGCCCGATCAATCGCGCTCGAGGCGCATCGGGCAAGCCGGCCTTGGACGTCCTCAGCACCAAATGGTCCGGCGCGCGCCAACCCGTCCCGAGCTTCGTCGAGCGGGCCGGCGTGCGCGGCGCGGCCGTCACCGATTCGCGGCTGTATCAAGGCCTGGCCGGCCTGCTCGGCATGGCGCAACAGCACATTGCGCCGAGCGCCGATCTGGCCGCCGACATGGCTGAACGGATCGACGTCGCAAGCCGCATGGTCGACGCTGGCGCCCGCTTCGTCCACGTCCACACCAAGGCCACCGACGAAGCCGGCCACAGCAAAGACCCGTGGGCCAAGCTGAAGGCGCTCGAAGCGCTCGATTCGGGCCTGGCCGCGTTGGAGACACTGGCCGACCGCGCGATCATTGCCATCACCGGCGACCATGCGACGCCGTCGGTCAACGGCGTGCTGCACACCGCCGACCCGACGCCGCTCGTTCTCGCCGGGCCGACGGTGCGAGCGGACGAAGTGATTCATTTCGGCGAGCGCCACGCCCGCCACGGCTGGTTCGGCGTGGTGCAGGCGCACGAGCTGTTGCCGCTGTTGTTCAGCCACGCGAATCGGCCGATGTTCTTGGGCCATCGGCTCATGCCGAGGCAGACGCTGGCGCTGCCGGACGAGCCGGAAGCCATGCCGTTGGCCTGAGCGTGCCGCATGCGCGCAAGGCGCGGTCACTTGGGATGGCCTGCACAACCGGTCGCGGCGCGCGCGCCTTACGGATCGGGCGATCTGCTGCGTTGAAATTCTTGGCCACGCCCGCTATTGGCGGCGATTTGCGCCTTGCATTTCATGCCGATCCTCAAGGCGCGCGCACTCGCTCGGACGCTCGGAGTTAGGCAGACCATCCCCTGTGCCAATGGGCAACCCGCTGAGCCAACTCTTGCTACAACAAAGATAGCATAAAACCCATAATGGACGAGCGAAAACGCCCAAAAAATGCGTGAACTGACAACACTTTCAGCAGGCGCGCCGCAAAGCGCTCGCCACCGGCCGAAAGCGAATCGAGCGGCGTCAGCCGCCGGCCCGCTTCGCGACGAACCCTTCCTGCGTTAGCAGCGCGCCCAGCCGTTCGGCGTGATCGCCCTGAATCTCGACCACGCCATCCTTGAGCGTCCCGCCGCTGCCGCACGCGGTCTTCAGACGCTTGGCGAGCGCCTGCAGGGCCTCTGCTTCGAGCAGCGCGCCGCGCACGACCGTCACCGTCTTCCCGCCGCGCCCGGCCTTCTCGCGGCTCACCCGCAAGATGCCGTCGCCACTGGTCCGTGCCGCGCTTTGGCGGCAGGTGCAGGCCGACGCCGGCTGGCCGCATGTGGGGCAGATGCGGCCATGGTCGGTGGAATAGACGAGTCGGGTGTTGCCGGCTTTTTTCATCGAGAACTTCCTGGCCATCGATCGATTAGGTGCGGGCCCGGCGCCAGCCTTCGCGCGATTGCTGAGGCCGGTGCCGAGGCCAGTGCGAGGCGAGCGCCGATGCAAGCGCCTGCTCAGATCGTGTTCTTTTCCAACTCCCGCAAGCGCTGCTCGATCAGCGGAATGATCCGCGCCGCGGCGTCGAGATTCGGATTGATTGCGACGGCGCGGCGGAACATGCCAAGCGCCTGCTCGGCACGGCCCTGTCGCAAATAAATCTGGGCCGCGCCTGTCAGCGCGCCGAAGTGACGCGGATTGCGTTCGAACACTTCCTCGCAGTCCAGCAGCGACGCCTGATACTGGCCCAGCAGGTATTTGACGGTCGCACGCTTGTTCCAGCCTTCGGCAAAGTCGGGCCTGCGGCGCACCACCTCATCGAAGGTGTGAAGCGCGCCTGCAAGCGCGCCGGCATTCATCTGCTCGACTCCATGCGCGAGGAGCTCGTCGATGGCCGCATTGCCGGATCGGCTCCAGATTTGCCAGATCGCGTGCGAGGCCGAAAGGCGCACTCGGGGATCGGCGTCGGCCAATCGCTCAAGCACGGCGTCCGCATCTTGCATGGCCCCGACTTCGGCCAGCCGCTCGAGCGCGACGAAGCGGTCCATCGGGTCGACTGCCTCCAACGCGGCCAGCGCTTGGTCGCGCGTCAGCGTGGCGGCCGGCGCAGCGCCTGCCGCGAACAAGGCGGCGAGCAAGGTCCAAAGCCATAGCGTCCGGATAAGAGCTGTTCGCATGGTGCGGCCTCGATCGTGAGCGGAGGCACCCAATGTACCGGAGCAGCGTTCGATCCGGACGAAATACCATGGGGAAAGGAGCAGCCGGCGGCGTGTTCCCAAGCGCACCGGCGTTGACCCGAGCGACCGCATTCGAAGCTGGGCGCTCGTGTACGCCTAGTGATCGCGAACTGGCCACCCATGGGCGGCTTTTTGCGACCTTTTCTGGCCGTCGCAGCTAGTGGTGTAAAGGTTTCTAGCTACGTTCTTGGTAGCAAACCGTCGATCAGCAGGTCCTCGCCTGGCTACCATCGTGGTCAACGGGTCGATCGTGGCCGCAAGCGACTGAAGGAGAAGTACATGGCCCTGAACCCATCGTTTCTAACCGAGCCGAGCCGCCAAACGCCAATTTTTGGCGAGTGGGAGGTCGTGGTCCTCGGCGGCGGCCCGGCCGGCATCGCCGCCGCTGCATCGGCGGCCAGCGGCGGTCAGCGCACTCTGCTGATCGAGCGCTACGGCTTCCTCGGCGGCATGGGCACCGCGGCCGGCGTCACCAACTTCTGCGGGTTGCACGCGAATGTTCACGGCGAGATCAGGCAAGTCGTTCATGGCGTTGCCGACGAATTGCAGGGCCGAATGCGGCGTTTGGGCGGCCTGAACGAGCCGCACGACGTGTTTGGCGGCAAGACCGCCGCGCAGGCTTATGACAACGCGGCGCTCAAGGTCGCGGCCGATGAGCTCGTGCTGGCCAGTAGCGCCGAGCTGCTGTTCCACGCGCAGGCGGTCGGCGTGGTCATGAATTCACCAAAGGAAATCGGCGCGCTGTTGATCGAGACCAAATCAGGCCGGCAGGCGGTGCTCGGCCGCACCTTCATCGACTGTTCGGGCGATGGCGATCTCTCGGCACACGCGGGTGTGCCATTCGAGAAAGGCACGAGCGGGCAGGACATGATGTATCCCTCCACCATGTTCCGCGTGAACAACGTCGATCCGGCGCGCTTCGGCAAGGACTTCCGCCTGTTCGACCGGCTGATGGACGAAGCCGCCGCGAAGGGTCGAAAATTCGCGCGCAAGACGCCCATCATCCGGCCGCAGAAGAACCCGAACGAGTGGCGCGCCAACGTGACGCAACTGGCGAACCCGGATGGCAGCCCGGTCGACGGCACCGACGCCGTGCAGCTGAGTCGGGGCGAAGTCGAGGGCCGGCGCCAGATCGTCGACTTCTTTCGCTTTCTCAAAGACTGCGCACCCGGCTTCGAGAACGCCTACATCCTCGAAATCGCGCCGCAGGTCGGCGTGCGTGAGACCCGCCGCATCGTCGGCGACTACCAGTTGACCGAATCGGACGTGCTCGATTGCGTGAGCTTCGAAGACACCATCGGCGTCAACGGTTGGATGATCGAGGAGCATGTGGCGGGCGACATCAAGCTCAAGTGGCAAGACATTCCAAACTCGCGCGGCTTCAACCACCTGCCGTATCGAATGCTGCTGCCCCAACAGGTGGACAACCTGCTCGTGGCCGGCCGCTGCGGCTCGATGACGCACATGGGCCAGTCGGCGGCGCGCGTGTCGGGCGGCTGCTTCGTGATGGGGCAAGCGGCGGGCTCGGCGGCGGTGCTGGCGGCCAAGGCCGGCGTTCGGCCGCGCGAGCTAGACGCAAAGGCGTTGCAGGAACGGCTGGTGGCCGATGGGGCGTATCTGGGGCGGGACGTCGAGTAGCCGGTATCTGACGTAGTTCCTGCGCGCGAAGTCAGCGAATCGGAGGCAGCGCGGATTCGAAGCTCGCGCCCGATCGAAGCGCCGCGATCAGATCGAGCAACCCGGCGCGACCCGCGTTGGCATACCAACGACCCACCGCATGGCGGGCAGTGCCGTAGCCCGTCTGCCAATCGCCTCCAAGTGCGACTGACTTGCCGATCTCGCTCAACGCCGGCGCGTTTTGGCCGCCGTCGGTGGCTGCCAGCCAGCCGTCTTCCGTGTAGCGCGGATCGTCACTGACGAGAACCGCGAGCCCTTCGTCGAACCAGCTCGGAAGCGCGCGCCACGAGCGAAGCATGCCGATGCGGTGGCGCAATTCGATGTGCGTCAACTCGTGCGCGGCGATCACCGGATCGAGCCCGCGCGGCGAAAGCAGAAGCATCGAGCCGCCGTAAGCCCTGCCCTTGTCCGACGTGCCGCCGAAGGACCGATAGCATGGTTCGGTCGAACACGCGAATACTTCGGGTTGGCTCAACGCGCTGCCGAAAAATGCAGCCACCCGCTGCTTAGCCGTGGCGACGCTGGCGACGCGCTGCTTTTGCTGGACCGGCGGCATCGGCGTGTCCACATAGATATTTGGCGCGACCTCTTCGAAGCCGAACCAGCCTGGTGCGTGGAGTTTGGCGGCCCGAATGCTGCCGCAGCCAGTGAGCCACAAAGCAAACGCGACGGTCAGTAGCAACCGAAGCATTTGAATCGTCAACGCTGAACGTGGCTCGCCTCGGCCTGCAGCCGTTGGAACTTCTCCCACAGCGTCTCGCGGCTTTCAATGTGCTCCGGATGGATCGGGATGCACGCCACTGGGCACAGTTGCACGCACTGAGGCTCGTCGAAATGGCCGACGCATTCGGTGCACTTGTTCGGGTCGATCTCATAGATCTCCGCGCCGAGCGAGATCGCCTCGTTCGGACATTCGGGCTCGCAGACGTCGCAGTTGATGCACTCGTCGGTGATCATCAGGGCCATGGCGAAACTCCAACGCCGACTGGCGGCGCGTTCAAGGTTCTTGCAAAGGGCGGCATGACGTGGTCGAAAAACGGGCCGGCCATTCAGGCCGCGACTTTCTCGCCGTTCGACAGCTTCTCGACTTCCCGCAGGATGAATTCAGGATTGCGCTCGATCAACGCCAGCAACGTACGGGCCGGCCCTTCTGGCTCACGCAAGCCCTGCTCCCAGTTGCGCACCGCCGCCAGGCTCAGGCCGTACCGGCGCGCGAATTCCTTTTGCGACACGTCGCCCAGGCTTGCTCGGATTCTCTTCACGTCCACCCGCGGTGGTCGGATTTCCGTCACCTTGAGTTTGGTTTCGCCACGCGCATGGGCCTGGACTTCTTCGAGGGAGCGGGCGAGGTTTTCGACATTCATCATGTTTGACTCCTATCTTGCAGCTTGCTTGTCGAGGTTAGAAAATCAGGTCCTTGATCAGTTCCCAAAGCGCCTTGATGCCGTCTTTCGCGACCACGATCACACCGGCCGTGGTCAGCGTCTGCAGCAACTTTTTCAGCCGACCGAGCTCCTCTTTGCTCGGCGCTGGCGCCTTCGTGGCGTTCACATCCAGCAAATAAAGCTCGGTCATGCTCGGCGCAAGGCTGTAATAGACGAACTGGCCGGCGTACTCGAGCCGGATCAGCCCCGGCGCGCCAGACACGGCCTGCCCGACCCACGGATCGTCGGCCAGCAACAAATGCAGCGCCCTACGCTCCAGCGCTGTCAGGCACGCACTCGCGCTCGCGTCGAAGGTGGGGGTTTCAAAAATCCGCATGCGTGGCCACTTGATACCACACTGTACGTCAATGACACAGTATGTCAATGGTTGAGAACACGCCAACGTTTGCGCTTTTCGAAATTGCTATGACAACGATAGCTTAAAACGACCTATTGACAAGCGGTAAAGCCATATTTCGGTCTCAAATTGGCTGCGTCAAGATCGCTTGCCACCCCCTGCTTGCGGGCTCGGAGCCGAACAAGCAAGATTACCGTCATTTGCCGGTAGCCGGAGCGCTTTTGGCTGGCGATGATGCCTTGAGCGCGCGTGCCCGCGCGTGTTGAATGCGCCCTCATGACCCCACAGCCAGCCGCCGATCCGGCAGCGCTACCGTGTTTCAGCTTCAGCCGGACTTTCGGCGCTGGGCGCTCGCATCGCGGGAATTCCGCCCAGCACACGCACCAGCTCGCTTTGACGGTGACATCCGGTCTTGTCGAAAATCCGCTCGAGGTACGAGCGCGCAGTGCTGAACTGGATGCCGCCGGCTTTCGCGGCCTGCGACAGATCGAGGCCACCAGCCAAAGCGCTGGCCAGTCGGCTTTCGGCTGGCGACAGATTGAACAGCGTGCGAAGCGCTCGCGGGTCTGGCGCGTGGCCGGGGCGGGCGGCCGTGCTGAAAAACAGCAGCAGCGCGCCCGAAGAGAACGGATCCCGCACGCTATCGGCGAGCGGCACCAGGTGGGCGATGCACGCCGGCCGCGCTCCACGTGCCGGCAATGGAATAGAGCCGGCCCTGGGGCTGACGGTGTTGGCCAGCAGGGCGGCCAGTTGCGCATCGGCGTGCGGATCGTTCAGCACCACCCGCGCGCCGCCACGCACGTCGAGCAACGAAGGCGTCAGCAACGCATTGGGTTCGCGCAGCCGACCCCGCGCATCGAGCAGCGCGGCTGGCAGCTCCAGCGCGGCCAGCGCGTCCAACGCGCCGCGGCAGCGCTCGGTGCCCAGGCGCCGCGCCAGCAGGGTCGCGCGGTTCAGGTCCGGGTGCAACCGGTTCAGTACCGCGACCTCGGCGGCGCAGTGCCGGCCGTCGCGCAGGTGCCGATCGAAGCCGATACAGGCCGTCATGGTGTCGCCGGCCAGCGCCATCACGCCCGTGCTCAGTTGCCAGCCGAGACCGAGCGGGCGAAGCACCTGGTCAACCGGGTCCTCCGCGCGTTGCCGCGGCGTCAACAGATCGTCCGCGCAGTAAAACCCGTCTCCGCGTACCACCGAATCTGGCCGGTCCGGATTGCGCAGGGTGTGCTGCCCGCCTTCCATGGCCGCGAACTCCAACGCCGCATCGACGACCCGCGCGGTGGTCTTCCAGCGACGCATGACCGGCCCCTCGAACAGCACCATCGAAGCGCTCGCCGAGCCCGAGATGCGGCACATGCGCTCCAGCACATCGACCCAGCGATCGGGGACGAACGCGGCTTCGTAGAGGTCGTCGATCAGGTTTTCCATGAGGCTTCTCGGTGAGGACGTGGATGAAACCGGACATCAGCAGGAAAGCAGTGCAGCGCCGCGCGGACCCATCGTGAAGCCGGTTCACAGCCTTGACTATTCCCGCTGGCGCGCGCTGGCGTGCTGGGTCGCATTCTCGTTCGTTCTGGGCGCAACCACTTGGGCAGCGCAGTGGCAGGAGCCGCAACATGCGCAGGTGCTGGTGGCGTCGGACAGCGCGCTGCCGGCGCCCGATCGCGGCTGGACCGAGGCGGCGCTGCCCTATGTGCTGCCCGCATCGCGGCTGCCTGCGGCAACCGATTCCGTCTGGGTCCGCATCGGCTTCGACGTTCCGCTGGGTCGCCTTGGCACTGATGCCTGGGCCGTCTATCTCCCGTACCTGTTCGCGGGCGGCGACGTATGGGTCAATGGCTCGGAAGTCGCGCGCATGCAGATGAACGACGCCGAATGGCGCGTGCAGTGGAAGCGCCCGTTCCTGATCAACATTCCGCAGACGCTGCTGCGCGCGGGATCCAACGAACTGCTTGTGCGCACGGGAGTCGAACCGCAGAACGCCTCCGTGCAGTTCCCGAGCGTGCTGATCGGGCGCCAGATCGACTTGCTGTCGCTCTACGAGCGGCGGCTGTTCTGGGTGCGCACGATGCCGCAGATCACGACGGTCGCGTGCCTGCTGATCGCGGGTTTCGTGCTGTTTATCTGGTGGCGTCGCCACAGCGAAGTGATCTACGGCCTGTTCGGGCTCGCCGTCGCGCTTTGGGGTTTGCGCACCAGCAGCTTCATCGTCGAGGCGCTGGCGGTCGCTCGGTGGCCGATCTGGCGACTGATGGTGATGGGTGCAACCGTCGGATTCGTCGTGCTGCTGGCGTTCTTCACCTTCCGGCTTGCGCACCTGCGGAAACCCTGGACCGAGCGTGCGCTGGTCGGCTTTTGGCTTCTCGGAGTGGCTTTCACGCTGGTGCTGCCGACCGCTGCGGCACCGCTGATCACCAAAATCTGGAGCGCCGGGCTGATTCCGATCGGCTTCATGATCTTCGCGGTTGCGCTCGCAACGCTGTGGCGCCAAAGGACCGCGCAGTCGGCGGTCATGCCGATCGCGTTCAGCTTCGCGCTGGCAGCCGGTATCCACGACTACTTGATTTTCTACAACCCGCAGGTGATCGCCTGGGTGTTTCCGCAGTGGGCCGGCCACCGGTTCTTTTTGCTGCATCAAGGGGCCAACGTTCTGCTGATCGCGATGGGCGGCCTGATGACGCAGCGCTTCATCGAGACGTCGAGCGGCCTCGAGGAACTCAACCGCACGCTCGAATCGCGGGTAGCCGACCGCGAGCGCGCGCTGGTCGCGAACTTCGCGCGCGTGGCGCAACTCGAGCGCGAAAGCGCGGCGACCGGCGAGCGCCAGCGAATCATGAGCGACCTGCACGACGGGCTGGGTTCGCAGTTGTTCACCTCACTGCTGCGGGTGGAGCGCGGCGACATGAACGAGCGGCAGATCGCCTCGGTGCTGCGCGACTGCATCGCCGACCTGCGGCTCGCGCTCGATGCGCTGGCAACGCAGGACAACGACTTCGGCGCGATGCTGGGCAACTTCATGTTCCGCTGGAAAGCGCAACTGGTCGCCGCCGGCGTGCGTCCGATCTGGCACATCGAACTTGGTGACGAAGCAGCGCGGCAATTGCCGCCCAACGGCGCGATTCAATTGCTGCGCATCGTGCAGGAAGCACTGACCAACGTGCTGAAACACGCGCATGCGACGAGAGTCGAACTGTGGCTGACCCGGCGCGACGACGGCGTGCTGGAACTGCGCATTGAGGACGACGGCCGGGGCCTCTGCGGCGGCCACGCGGAGAACCACCACCGCGGCCTCGCAAACATGCGCGCGCGAGCCGAGCGTTTGGGCGGCAGCCTCGAACTCTGCTCGCTCGGCAAGGGAAGCTGCGTGCGGTTGCTGATCCCGCTGCCTGACTCATCACCCGAAAGCGCGACGCCGGAGCGGGGACACTCGATTTCTGGCATCCGCGACGCGGCCTAGATTGACACCGGCGCGGCGAACCAGAAAAAGCCTGTCGATCGTTCCATGCGGCGTATTTCCGCTGCGCGTTTCTGCGGCGAATGTCTCGGAACGCTCATCGCGCGGTGCGATCTTGGCGCCCTTCATCCGGCCGACGGTGCTCGTATCGACACGATCGGCGCGAGCATTGCGACCAGTTCGCTCTGGCGGTGGCAACCGGTCTTGGCGAAGATACGTTCCAGATATGAGCGCGCGGTGCTGTGCTGGATGCCGCAGCGTGCCGCTGCCTGCGCCAGCTCGCAGCCGGTCGCAAGCTCAGCGGCGAGCCGACTTTCCGCAGCCGACAAATCGAACAGCACGCGCAGCAGCGCCACGTCCGGCGCGGCCACCGGGCCGCTTGCGCCCACGTGCAGCACCAGCAGGGCGACCACGCCAGCGAACATGTCACGCGCGACCGGCGACAGCGGCAGCACGTGGGCAACACATGGCGGCCGGTCGCGCTGCGGCGGCAACGCGAATGAGCGCGTGGTCGTCGCACCTTGCAGCGCCGCCAGCAAGAGCGCGTCGGCACCGGGGCTGCCCA
The DNA here is from genome assembly GCA_039931475.1 of Burkholderiales bacterium. GTDB lineage: Bacteria > Pseudomonadota > Gammaproteobacteria > Burkholderiales > Burkholderiaceae_C > JBBPYC01. The sequence continues at coordinate 12,063 of JBDTRV010000003.1, forward strand.
GTGCGATGCGGCCGCCGCCGCGCGTGTCGAGCAAGGCGGGCGTGAGCAGCGCATTGCATTCGCGCAAGCGGCCTTGCGAATCCAGCAGCGCGGCCGGCAGATCGAGCGCGGTCAGCGCCGCCAAAGCACCGCGCGCGCGTTCCATGCCGAGCCGGCTCGCGAGCAGGCCGGCGCGCGCCAGGTGCGGGCGCAGTGCGTTCAGGCGCGCAAGTTCCGCAGGCTGGTGCGGCCCGGCGGCCTTGACGCGCTCGAACCTGAACACAAGCGTCTCGCCGGTGGGCAGTTGAACGGCCGAGCCGAGTTGCCAGCCGAGGCCGCGCCGGTCCATCGCGAGCAGGTGCTGGTCGCGCGCGAGTTGTGCCGGCGTCATCACCTCGGCCGCGCTGTGAAAGTAATGGTCCGGCAAGGTCGCTTCCAGCAACCGCGCGGGCTGCCGCTCGGGGCGCAACCAGCCCTTGTCGTGCAGAAAATCTTCTGCCAGGTCGCAGGTCAGCGCAGTCGACTGCCAGCCGCGAAGTTGGTCGCCTTCGACGATGATCATGGCGGCGCTAGCGGAGCCCGACAACGGCAGCAGCGCCTCGAGCACGTCGAGCCAGCGTTCGGGCACGAGCGCGGCTTCATAAATGAGATCGACGATCGGCGGTTCGCTCTGCATCGAATGCTCCTTGAGCCAGCGACCTCGCGTGGCATGGCATGGACGGGCAATCCGGCCATTGTGCATTGGCGGACTATTGCGGCGACCCATCCCGCAAATACGGGATGGGGGTCGCGCGATCACGCGATTTGCACGGCGACCGCGGCAACCTACATTGGAATCGCACCCGCCGAACGAGACGTCTGCAAGTCAAACACTCAGGAAAGGTTGCCGCCATGAAAACCCGCCACGTTCCCTCCGATGAAGCGAACAACAAGCTATCGGGCCTTCGGCCGTTCGCGGCGGTGTGCGCATTGGCGCTCGCGGCATTCGGCGCAACCGCGTGCTCAGGCCGCGTCGCGCCTCCGGCACCGCTGCAAACAAGCAACCCGCCGGCGCCCGCCGCCTGGCCGAAGGCGGGCAGCGATCCTTCGGTGCCGCCGGCCGCGCAGGCGTTGCAGGGCCGTGTCTTCGATGACGCCGAGCCAGCGCCGACGTTTTGAGCCGGTCCCCGGGCCGACCACACATGGCCGCGCTTGGCCGGTGCGTTGTGGGCGAGCGGCATCTGGTGTCCTGAATCGGAAGTTCGATGAGTAATTCCGCCGAGAGTCGCCGCCATGCAGCGTTGCTCGTCTTTGCCTAACTCGGCTACGCGGCCTCCTCGTGCCTCGCCCCACGCCGATTTCGACAGATTTCCTTGTTCAACGAACTTCCAACGCCCGACACTATTGACCGGTTCAGCCCGATGAGACAATCGATTCGCTCCCACTTCGCGAAAGCCATCCGATGAGCAAGAGCGTGCTGGTGGTCGAAGACGACCCCGAGTTCATGCGCCGATTCTCCGAAGCGGTACTCGCCGACCCTGGGCTGCAACTGGCGGGCATGGTCTCGAGCGGCCGCGCCGCGATCGCGATGCTGGACGCCCAGCCGCCCGATGCGATGCTGGTCGACTTGGGCCTGCCGGACATCAACGGGGTGGAAGTGATCCGCCATGCATCCACGCACCATCCGAATTGCGACGTCATGGTCGTCACCATGTTCGGCGACGACGAGCACGTGACCGCTTCGATCGAAGCCGGCGCGACCGGCTACCTACTGAAGGACACATCCGCCGAACGGATCGCCGCGAGCATCCACGAGCTGCTCGAAGGCGGGGCGCCGATCAGCCCGAGCATCGCGCGGCGCGTGCTGGCGCGCTTCAAGGTTGACCTGTTGGCGGACCTCGAAAGAAGTGCGACGCCGAGCCGGCCGATGCCGCTGGCGCCAGCCGGGTCGCTTTTGACTCAGCGCGAAACGGAAATTCTGCGCATGACCGCGAAAGGCTTCGGCTTCGAGACGATCGGCGAACTGCTCGACATCTCGCCGCACACGGTGGTCACGCATGTGAAAAAGATTTATCGCAAGCTCGCGGTTCACTCGCGCGGCGAGGCCGTTTACGAAGCGCGCCAGCTGGGTTTGTTGTAAGCCGGGGCCGCCGGCCGCCTGATGTGCCGCATGGCCTCTTCGGCATTGCAGCCGCGCTCCGCGGTTCGCCCCAAAAGCATTCCTGATCCAAGCTTTGCCAATGGTGGCAGTCGCTTTCGTGGTGCGCACTTCTTCAATGTGCGACGGGTGGGTGCGGGAATCGCGAAGGCTACCGAGCCGATCGCCGTGGTCCTCCCGCGAACATGGGATGGGCCTTCGTGAACGCGGGATTGGCCGGATCGGGCCGGTTACCTAGATTGGTTGCACACCGTTCCTCTCCAGGAAACGGTGCCATCCCAACCACTCAAAAGGTGATCTCATGAAAACTTCGACGAACCTCGACAAGGAGTGCCCGCAAACTGCAAGACCGATGCACCGCCGCCTGCTTCTCAGTTCCGCAATCGCGCTCGCCCTCAATTGCGCTGCCGCCCAAATGGAAGTCGGCGATGCGACCACACCGAATGCGGGCATCTTGATGCCCGCCGGGGCATCGCCGACGGCGGAGGTCGGCGATACCCCAACGCAGAACACCTTCATCTTTCTGCCCGCCGATGCCTCGAAACCGGCGCCCACGACCCTGCAAGCGTCCGAACCGTGGCCCGAGCCCGATACAAGCAGTGCGGCACTGGAGCCGCTGCGCCACGCCGCCGCGCTGGGTGATGCGAACGCGGGCTTGCAACTGATGCAGGCGCTGGTCGATCGCTATGAGGCCCGCGGCGGCAACGACAACCTGTACGAGGCGATGCTCTGGATCGACCGGTTCCAAAGCACGGACCTGATCGCGCATGCGCCGCTGATGGCCCACCTGGCGAGCACCCAGTGCACGCACCGGGTGGTGCGCTATCACTGGCTTTGCGAAAAGTCCGAATGAGCCCCACACAGCGGAGATCGACGCCATGCACACCCTGCCGGATTTTTCGCTTACCACGGCCGCCGTGATCGGCTGGTTTTATCTCGTCACCAACGCGGCGCGCATCTTCACCTATCTGCCGCAGATCGCCGCGGTCTGGCGCTCGACCGATGGGGCGCGCGCGATCTCGCTGTTCACCTGGTGTTCCTGGCTGGTCTCGCACGGTGCCGCGGTCCTGTACGGCACGCTGGTCATGCATGACCTGTTTTTTGTGCTTATCGCGCTGATCAATCTGTTCGGTTGCGGCTGTGTGACGCTGATCGCGTTCCAGCGCCGCCAGCTATGGCGGCGCGAGCAGCGTCGCGGCACTGCGTTGCCGCGCCAGACCGTGGCGCCCCAGGCACTCGTGGCCGCCAACCCGCCGGTGCTGGTGGCGCATCCGCTCATGCTCTCCTCGGACGTTTCTGAGGAGGATGGCGCGGATCAGCGCGAATGCGGGCTCGCTTACTGAGCGCTCGCAGTTTCTCTCTACATGCTATCGTAAACATAGCTTCAAGCGACCTATGGGCGAGCAGAATCGGGATTTCTGATCCTTAAAACCCACTGCGCTCAGGCCACCTTCTGAACACCCGCTTGCGCATCGCCGTGCGGCGCGCCCTCCGGCCCAGCAAACGCCGCCATCAGCGCCTGCCATTTCTCCCGCGCCGCCACCAGATTGCGCTCCTTCACATGCCCGTAGCCCTTGATCTGCTCCGGGATGCGCGCGATCTCGACGGCGGTGGCGTGGTTGCGGGCCGACAGCCCCGCGATCACCTGCTCGATGCTCACGCGGTATTCGTCGATCAGCGCGACTTCAGTCTTGCGCTCATGCGTGCGCGCGAACGGATCGAGGAAACCGCCGCGCAGCATCTTGAGCTTGGCGAGGATCTTGAAGCCGGTCAGCATCCTCGGGCCGTACTTTTTCTTTTGCAACTCGCCCTTCTCGTTGCGCTTGGCCGAATGCGGTGGCGCGAGGTAGTAATTCAGCGTGTAGTCGCCCTCGAACATCGACGCGATTTTTTCGTGAAACGCCGGATTGACGTGCAAGCGCGCGACCTCGTATTCGTCCTTGTACGCCATCAGCTTGAACAGGTAGCGCGCAACGGCTTCCGTGAGGCCTGTTTTGCCGATCGGCTCCTCCGCAGCGGCGACCTTGTCGACGAACTTCTTGTACTTCTTCGCGTAGCCCTTGCTCTGATAGTCGGTGAGGAATTGCACGCGGCGCGCCACGATGTTTTCCACGGTTTCGCGCTTCTTGAACTCGATCACCTGCCCGCCGCCCGCAGTGCCGCCCGACAGCTCCGCCACCAGCTTCTCGACCATCGCCGGATCGTGCGCGGCGCGTCGGCCCCATTCAAACGCGGCCTTGTTCTTGTCGACCGCGACCGCGTTGAGTTCGATCGCGCGCTGCAGCGATTCGAGGCGCAGCGGAATCCAGCCTTTTTGCCAGGAATATCCCAGCAGCATCGGGTTGGTGTAGATGGTGTCGCCCATCAAATTCGTGGCGGCGGCATCGGCATCGAAGCTGCCGACGTTGCCCGTGCCCACGGCCTTGGCGATCAACGCGGCGCACTGGTCCGACGGGTTGTGCCAGTTGCCGTCGGTCACGAACGCGGCGGTCGGCGCGGTGTGGGAATTGAGCGCTACGTGGGTGCGCCCTTCCCTCATGCGCAAGGTGGTTTCCTTGTCGGCCGCAACGATCGGATCACAACCGATGATCAGGTCGGCGCTGGCCATGCCGACCCGCGTGGTGCGGATGTCGTCCTGCCCCTCGCCGATCAGCACGTGGCTCCAGGTTGCGCCTCCCTTTTGCGCGAGGCCGCCCGCGTCTTGCGTGACGATGCCCTTGCCTTCGAGGTGCCCGGCCACGCCGAGCAACTGGCCGATGGTGATCACCCCGGTGCCGCCGACGCCGGCGACCACGATGCCCCAGACCTTACTTTCCAGACTCGTGGGCGCCGGCAACGCTGGCTCGGGCACCGGATCGAACTTCAAGTCAAAGGGCGACGGCGCTTGCGACTTCGATTTCGTCTTGAAGGTGCCGCCTTCCACCGTGACGAAGCTTGGGCAGAAGCCCTTGACGCAGCTGTAATCCTTGTTGCAGGTGCTCTGGTTAATGGTGCGCTTGCGGCCGAACTCGGTCTCCAGCGGCTCGACCGACAGGCAGTTGCTCTGCACGCCGCAGTCGCCGCAGCCTTCGCAGACCAGCTCGTTGATGA
>JBDTRV010000004.1:0-17056 GCA_039931475.1 Burkholderiales bacterium
GCACCGCAAGCCGAAAAACGATCGGCTCACGCGCGACCACGTTGCCTGCGGAAAACCCGAGCAAGAGGCGCTTACCCTGCACCTGGCTCGTGATTTTGCGCAGGACGTCCGGTTCGGCCTCGATCGAGAGACTCTCGCGTCCGCCTTGCTCGACCTTAAGTTCGCCGACCGCATCGAACACCACTTCGTTGAAACCGCTGACCTCGCGCTGCTCGGTCTTGGTCTCTGCGGCGCGCGCGGTCCGGTGGGCCGCAAAACCGGCCGCGACCAGCGGCGCTGCCAGCGCAAGCATCAATTGCCGGCGGGTCCGGTTGGTTGACTTGAGCGTGTTCATGGGCTTCATCCTTCGTGTGTTACGCGCTGGCCGGCGTTTCAACGCGGAAGCGCCGGGTTGAACAAAGTGCGGTCGTAGCGCACCACGCAGGTCGCATTGAGCGTTTCGGCCACGTACATCGGGCGACCGTTGCTGTCGTAGCCGGTCAGCTTCAATGTGAAGCGTGAGCCATCGGCCGGCGGCAGGGTGACGTGCGCTTCCTCGAACAACAATCGCCCGTGCTGCCAGCACTGGATTCGATAACCGCCCCGTGCGGTTCCGGTCTCCTTGGCTTTGGTCGGCGGCGTGCGGGACACGCTCGGCGGCGCCTCTTCGACCCTTTGCAAGCCCACGGTCGCCAGCGCTGGTGCGTGCGCCAGCAGAGCCGCACAGGTCGAGGCCGCGCACATCAGCGTTGCCGAGGTGGCCCGGATCCTTGCGAGCGGAGCCGGTTCGTGGCCGACGGCCGAGCGCATGGCGCGGGAGGGATCATTTGGCTTGGACACGGAAGGTCTCCTCGGCGAACGCGCCGGTGGTGGCGCTGTAGAAGGCACGCCGGATTTGGTCGAGCGAGCCGAGCGTGAGCGGATCGAAATCGGTGCCCATCACGCCGGGCGGCAGTTCGGTTGCCACGTCGCGGTTGGTTGCGAAGCACGCCACCGTTTCCGGCACGGCCTTATCGTTCATCACGAGCTGGAACCGCATCGATCCCGGGATCGCGAGCGGGCGCTTGGCCGTCACGAGCGAATCACGGATGAACCGGTTCGGGAAAAAGCGTGTGATCTTCGAGGTCTCATCCTGCAAATAGCAGTAGACGTGCGCATCGCGGTTGAGCTGCACAGTCAGGCTGATCGGCTCGGCGCGCGCGAAGCGCGACTGGTTGTTGGCACTGGTGAGCGCGAGCTTGAGCACATCCGACCCGGCGCTGGCCGGATCAACCGAGGGCCGTGCAACGGCGACCACCGTTGTCGTTGCCGGGGCGCTTGCCTGCTGCGCCCTGCCCGCTGCGCCCGGCGGCGCGCTTGGAGCCGGCTCGGCGGCTGCGACAGCGGGCGCGGCGGGGCGTGGAATCTTCAGGTGGTCGGTGTTCAGGTATTTGGTGAAAAACGCTTCGTCGAGCAAGTCCTTCTTCTCGAGCCCTAGTGCCGCGCGGTAATTCGCGGTGGCCTCGTCGAACGCGGCGTTGAATTCGCCGTCGATCGGGCCGTCGTAGTAGCCGCGCCGACGCAACTGGTTCTGGAACCACGCGATCAGCTCGACCCGACTGGAGGCCATCGCGAAATACCAGTCGGAGATTTCGCGCTTGATGTCCGCGTTGGCGGTCGGATCGGCGCCGAGGCAGCGCCAGTACGGGGTCTTGGTCAGCTTTCCCATGAGTTCGATCACGGCCAGTTCGACTAGGCCGCGCAATGCCTGGGCCTGGCCTTCGGATTTGGACAGGGTCATGCTGAAGTTCAGGCCAAGCTTGCTGTAGGCGGCGTCGCCGTCGAAGCCGCTGCCCTGCTTGAGGATCACCACCGAGTTGCGCGACGTGACGCCGGGCAGAACGGATAGGTCGGACGTCGTGAGCACACTCAAGTCGAGTCCAAGGATCGACGAAGCGGCATCCCGCGCGATTCCGAGGCCGATGAATGAACCGAAGCCAAAGCCCGCGTCCTTCTGGTTGCGGATCACGTTCTCGTCGAACTGCGAAACCGAGCCCTTGATGTCGTAAGGAGGAATCACGTCGTAGGCGGCTTGCGTTTGCGCCGAAGCCAGAAAGCTGATCGCGTTGGTCGCGTCCTTACCGAACGCGTTGACCCGGATCGCGCGGCTGCGCCGCGTCATGTCCGACACCGCGGTAATCAGCATGTCGCGCGTGCCGGCATTGACCTTCTTCGTTTGGTCCAGGATCTCTTCGACCAGCATGCTGATGTCGCGCACGCCGTACTCGATCATCATGTTGTCCATGCAGCGCAGGCCGTCGGTGAAGCCGGTGATTGCACGAAACGGCGTCTGGTCGGGGCCGACTCTCGCCGCGTCGGTCTTCTCGACCGTTTCCTTCTCCACCTCGAGGGCGGAACAACCGGCCAATGCGACCGCCACGAGCAGCGGAAGTGCCAAGCGTTTGAAAGGGATCGATTTAAAAGTTGCCATGAGTTGCTCCGCTCGTGTTTGGAGTGTTTGGAATCAACGGCAGCCGCCGCGTCCAACGATGTTGATCGCATTCGGCGCAAAGATAAAGACCTCGCGCGGTGCCGATCCGGGCCTGCCGCCGGTGTTGGTGTTGCCGATGTTCTGGCTGCCGCACTGAGAGTTGTCGGTGCCATTGCCGTCACCGCGGGCCGCGTCCGCGCGATCGCGGGCCGATTGCTTGATTTTTTCCTTGGCGATCTTCGCGCGGAACCGCGTTTCGATGTCGAGCATTTCCTCGCCGGCGACGCTATGAAAGCTGGCGGCAATCAAGATGGCGCTGCCAACGGCCTTGAGCATGAGGTGTTTCATCGGTGTCTTTCAGCGGGGCGTTGTAATTTAAGGAAGAAGCTCCGCGACGCGAGCGCCGCGGAGTTACTTTTCGATTGCGCTCTGGTCTCGATCAGCGTGCCACGCCGATGCGCTGGGTCGCGGTGGTGCCGAGGCCGCCCGAGGTGTTGGACGCGCCATTGACGGCCACTGTCGAGTTGCGCAGCACGCCGTTGCCTTCCGCGCCGCCGATCAACTGGTTGGCTGTCGAGAACAGGCCGACCGACTTGTTGGAAACGTTCTGCGCCGAGATCGTAGAGTTCTGCACCTTGCCGTTTCCGGTGGCAAAACCAATCATCTGCTTGGCATTGCTGCCCAGGCCCGCCGCCGTGTTGCTGGCGTTACGCACGCGCACGGTGGAGTTTTCGATCTTGCCGTTGCCGGATGCGTAGCCGATGTACTGACGAGCGTTGGACGAGATTCCGATCGACTTGTTGGTCGCGCCGTCGACCGAGATCGTCGAGTTGCGAATCTTGCCGTTGCCTTCGGCGACGCCGATGTTCTGCAGCGCGGTAGAGCCGAAGCCGACGGTCGTGTTGGACACGTTCCGGGCGTTGATGGTGCTGTTGTCGATTTCGCCGGCCATCGCGCCCAGGGCGGACAGGCTCAAGGCGGCGACGAGGGTGGTTTTTGCGAATGCTTTCATGAGGGTCTCCAGTTCAGGTTGAGGGTTCAAAGGTCTAAGGGGTCGGTGGCAACATGCTTGCTTGCCATCCGCTAATGGGTTGCGGCAGTTCAGGAAACGGTTCAGTTTTTTTCGGTTGCGTGAAGAAAGTCGGTGGAATTCTTCGAGTTTTCGTGACCGCTGTCCTTGCAAAAGCAAAAGCAGCCGATGACTCGACGGCGCCAAACGGCACAACGCCGCGGCGCTTGCGCGCCGCGGCGTCCTTTTCGAGTCTTGCAGTCGCTGGCTGGATCAGCGAGCCACTCCGACCCGCTGGGTTGCCGTGGTGCCCAGGCCACCCGACGTGTTGGACGCGCCGTTGACGTTGACTGACGAGTTGCGCAGCACGCCATTGCCTTCAGCGCCGCCGATCGACTGGTTGGCCGTGGAGAACAAGCCAACCGACTTGTTGGAAACGTTATTGGCCGAGATCGACGAGCTCTGCACCTTGCCATTGCCTTTGGCGAATCCGACGTTCTGGGTGGCGTTGCTGCCCAGGCCTGCCGCCGTGTTGTTGGCATTGCGAACGCGCACGCTCGAGTTTTCGATCTTGCCGTTGCCCGATGCGACTCCCAGGTTTTGCTTGGCGCTCGAGCTAATGCCGATCGACGTGTTGCTGGCGCCATTGACGTTCACGCTGGAATTGCGGATCTTGCCGTTGCCTTCGGCGACGCCGATGTTCTGTGCCGCGCTTGAGCCGAAGCCGACGGTCTTGTTGGACACGTTGTTGGCGTTGATGTTGCTGTTTTGGATTTCGCCGGCCATCGCGCCCAGGGCGGACAGGCTCAAGGCGGCGATGAGGGTGGTTTTGGCAAATGCTTTCATGATGGTTCCTTCAAGGGTGGAGGCAGTGAGGCTTCCGGTTGTCGGTGGCTTCGCTGTTTGCTTGCCATCCGCTCATGGGTTGCGGCGAATTTCACGACGGTTCAGTTTTTTTCGTGATTCCCGAATAAAGTTTTGCGCAGCGGTCGGACTGCCTTGCGCGCCGACGGCCTGGCCGCAGGCGTAGCGCGGCCTGTCAAGGGCCGTGCAGGCGCGTCGTACGATGGGGCGCCCCCGCCCGAAAGACCATGCTTCATCAGCCTGCGCCCGACCCCGCTTCCGACCCCATGCCGGTGGCGCGCCGCTTGGCCGGCGTTGCCAGCCTGATCGGCTCGCTGATCAATCTCGGGCTGATCCGCCTGTCGTCGAGCCCATCGCATCGCCTAGAGACTTTTGCCGCCGCTGACGGCCAGCGCATTCCACTGCGCGCGGCCGGTAGTGCACCGCCCCCGATCGTGCTGGTGCACGGCCTGGGCTGCTCGCACCGCAGTTGGTGGCCAGTCGCGCGCCGGCTTGCGACGCGCCATCGGGTGCTGGCCTGGGACGCGCGCGGCCATGGCGCCTGCCGCGTCGAGCGCGGCGCTTCGATCACCCTGACGCAACTCGGGAGCGATTTGGCGGCGCTGCTCGATCATCTGGGCGTGCCGCGCGCGGTGCTGGTCGGTCATTCGATGGGTGCGCTGACGGTGATGCAGTACATGAGCGATTTCGGTACAGGGCGCGTCGCGGCGGCCTGCTTGGTCGATCAGTCACCGCGCATCGTGACCGATGACGAATGGAGGCTCGGCCTTTTTGGCGGCTGCAGCGCGCCCATGCTCGAAGCGTTGATCGAGGGCGCGCGGCGCGACCTCACCGATACCGTGCTGCACCAGATCGACGCCGGCACCAATGCTTGGCTGAAGCGGCGCATGGCGCCCGATGCGTTCATGGGGCGCCGCCTGCGCGAGTGGCTCAAGGGCATCGACGCGGCGCCGCTGCTCGATCTGGCGCAGTCGCTGGCCAAGGCCGACTTTCGGCAGTCGCTCGCGCGGCTCGACTCTCCGCTCATGGTGGTGCTCGGCGCAGCCAGCCCCCACTACGGGCAGGTGCCGCTGGCCGACTGGTACCGTCGGCATGTGCCCCACGCCAACATCAGCACCTATGAGCGCGCGGGTCATTCGCCGCACTACACCGAGCCGATGCGCTTCGCGCGCGATCTCGAGCAGTTTCTGGCGGATCACGCCTGACCGATGTGCGCCGCAGCGGATGAGGTCACCGATCGACACCACTGCCGAAAACGCTAGGCGTCGCGGTTCGCAGCACGCGATCGTGCGCGCTCATAGCCTGCCTGCCGTGACTGCCCGTGAGATGAGGCTTCGAACGCCCCACTTGTGGAACGGGACGACGAAGAACAGATAGACCTTCCCGAAGGCGTTGTGGACGACGCAAACCGTAGAGACGACCACGCTCGCCGCTGAACCCTCGGTCAACCGGAGCACCGACAGCCGGAAGTCCAGGTGCTTGTTGTCCCGCCCCGCTACGAGTTCAGATGGGGTGAGCGCGAAGATCGGCCAAGGCCCGATCTTTTCGCCAACCGAGTAGCTGTTCTTGAACGTGGGACTCATGATTTCCGACGCCGTGGGAGTCTCGAGCCCGCACAGCGATGCCATCCGGTTGCGGATCACCAAGGCGACCTTGATCCATGTGGGATGGTGAGCAAAGATTGCGTGGAAGACTTCGATGACACTGGCACCCTTGCGGCTCATGGTGGCCCGATACGAATCTCGGAAGTAAGCCGTGTCGACCAAATGACGCTCCAGCGCGCTCAGCGCGGGGAACTCGCATTCCGCTACGGTTGCCGATGCTTTGCGCATGTGCGGCGCCTATCGTTTGAGATGAGCGGCAGCCCATGGATGCGACACGTCCTATGGCACATCCGCTCGATGGCCTGGTTGGACGTCTGTGTTTGCATAGGTTGCCTTGTACTCGGCGGGCACGGCCACCGGCCGAAGCAACCCGGCCAGCGACAAAACGATCAGGAGCGACACGATGCCGCCGAATACGACCGGGAGTGCGACGGCAAGCGCCCTCGGCCCTCGGGATCCGGCTGGCATACGCCAATAGAGCGCGCAACCCACGTGGGTGAACAGGGCGAGAACACCCAAGAGGTAGTACGGCGCAAAAAAGTACTGGTAGGGCGCCACGTGAAACCCCGCTGCCGCGAAGTAGAAGTTTGTATCCAGACGAAGTACGGCACGACCAAAGAGAACCGCGCTCACATGGACCAACAAAAAGAACGCCAAATACACGCCGGATGCGGCCTGCAACCACGGTATGAAACCGTGCCTCCCCTTCCGTCCGCGGATCACCATAAAGAGGCCGCTAAGGACTTGAAAGGCTACGCACAAGAACAGCAACGACTCGACGACCCGCTGGCGGTAGACGTGCCGCAGAACCTCCATGAACGCGATATGCAAGCTGACGCTGGACAATGACGCGAGATGGTTTGCGAGATGCGCGAGCGCGAAGGTCAGCAAAGCGATCGCCGATGCTCGATGTAGGGCGCGAGTGTGCATGTCGGACGCCTGACGAACCAATCAGGCGCCGCCTGCCGCAGCTCACGCTCGACCGCAAGCTGCACGGCGCCGAATATGCGAGGCGAGCGTTTCGCTACTGAAACAATAGCTGAAAACACATACTGGGCGAGCGGGGATGGTCATTTGCCTTGGAGTTTTGCATACCGCATAGCTCACTACGGCTTTTAAGAAGCGCTCCATAAGAGCAGGAAGCGTCACAACTTGCACGTCTGTTTCCTCGGCACGATTTGCGGCGTGGGCGGGCCGATTGAATCGCTAACCTCGTTCAGCCGCAGCGCCCCTGCGCATCCGCTTTGAAGCAGAACTCCGTCGTCAGGCTGGAAGATTCCCACGGCACCTGAACCCGGTTGGTGTCCTGTGCCACGCCGACTCTCACCCGCTTGAACAACTGCTCGATCGGCAAGCCCGGTGTCTGCAGATTCGCGAGCAAATGCTTGGCATAGACGCTGTGGTTGCTGTCCGCGCCATCGAGCGCGATGCCATTGGGTGCGGTCGAGAATGCAACCAGGGTGCCCAGCGGCGCATCGAGCGGCGCAAGGCCGGACGTGGCGACGCCGCGAAAACGCAAGCGGCGCCCGTCCGGGCCGACGATCACGCCGCCGCTGAACGGATTGACTCTGCAGGCGTCCAGCACCACGATGTTCGCCCCATGCGGGATCGCGGAGAGCCGGTCGACGAACTCGCCGACGTCGGCTGCCTGTCGCACGATCTCGTCGGTGCTCTGCGGGTCCACGTCGACCGGCAGCAGGTAGTTGCGGCCGTTCACCTGCACGCCGTGACCGGCGTAGAAGAACAGGCGCACCGCGCTGCTGGCGGCTCGAACAGAGAATTTGCGCAGCCCTTCGATCAACTGGCGCAAGCTGGTGTTCTCGCCCAGGGTCACCTCGTAGCCGAGGCTGGAAAGGCTTTTCGCCACCGCGCGTGCGTCGCCAACCGGATTCTTCAGCGGCGCCGAACGGTAAGCGCCGTTGCCGATCACCAGCGCAATCCGATCCCCCTGTGCCGCATGGGCCGCGCGCCGCGGCCATCCGGCCGAGCCGAGCAGCGCGCCGGCCGCGGCGCCGAGCAGACGGCGGCGGGGCAGCAAAACGGTGCGTGGCGGGTTCATGGCGGTCGATTCAGTTGCGTGGCGGCACACCTGGCGCGAGCGCCGCCGATTGCAGGATCGGGTTGTCCTTGAGCCGATCCAGCGAAGTTTGCTCCGCACCGGCCGGCACTCTCACATAGTAGTCGCCCAACTGGCCCGGTCCGCCGATCAGGTCGCCCCGCACCGACAGCAGCAGAAAGCGGATATCGGCCTCTTTAGTGTCGGCCTTGAAGTTGAGCTTGAGCACCGGGCCTTCCTTGACCTCGATCGCACCATTGGCGCGCCAGCCGGCGGTATCATCCTTCTCGCCGACCATCATGTTCAGCATCACCGCGCTTTGCACCGCCACCAGCGCGAGGCCGGCTAATGCAAGCGACGGGCGCATGCCGAAGTCGCCGAAGAACGCGCTGATCCGCTCGGACCAGGTCGGCTGGTCGCCGTGGATCAACTGCATCGTGCGAGCCAGGCCAATGGTTTCGGGCACAGCCGGCGCGCTTTCCTGCACGCGCGCCTTGAGCGAGACGAACCAGTCGACTTCGGCGCGAGCTTCTCGGTGTTCGGCCAAATAGCCGTCCATCCATCGCCGCTCCTCGTCACTCAATGTGCCATTGACGTACCAGGGCAGCAGTTCCTGAAACCGTTCGTTCATGCTGGCGCCCCTTGCGGTGGAGAGTCCGCGCCCTCGCGCACCAGAAAGCGCTCGAGACAGCCCTTGATCTTTTGCCGCGCGTGAAACAGCCGCGTTTTCACGGTGCCTTCGGGGCAGTTCTGCACCTTGGCGACCTCGGCCAGCGACAGGCCTTCGAAGAACACAAGATGCAGGCATTCGCGGTGATCGTCGGATAACCGCAACATGCAGTGCTTGACGCCCTCGGTGCGCTGCTCTGCCGCGAGTTTTGCAAAGCCGTCCGGGCTGTCCGATTCGTGCGTTTCCGCGATGTCGTCGAGGTCGGCATGGACCTCGTCCGGCCGGCGCGCGCGAAACGCCATCAGTGCCTTGTTGCGCGCAATGCCGATCAGCCAGGTGCTGAATTGGGCGTTGCCGCGAAAACGGGTCGGATTTCGCCAGACCTCATGCATCGTATCCACCAAAATCTCCTCAGCCTTCCCATGATCGTTGACCATGTTGAGCAAGTAAGCGAACACCTTGCGGCTAAACGCTTTATACAACTCGCGAAAGGCACGTTCGTCCTTGCGCTCGATTCGCTCGAGCAATTCGGTGACGCGTTGGTTGTCCATGGCTACGCTCTCTTTTCTGTGGCTGACCGGCCCAATATAGCCAGCGCGCCGTCAAACAGAAATACCGCATTCACGTACCGCTCACGTCGGGCGAATCGCCTTTGCTCGGGACCCAGAAGGTCCCGCGTTCATGGGTTGCACGCGAACGCGAAAAGGTTCAAAAGCGCGGTGCGCGGCTGAAACTGAATGCTTTGCCACATCCGGGCGCGGCGCGCAACCGGCAAATTACGGTGGTGCACCGCTTGCGCATCCCCTATATGTGGGATTTGCCGCGCTGCGATCCGTTTCTACAGTGCAGGTACACGCACCGCACCAAGAAGCTATCGCGCCACCAGTTGGCACGACGACCCGCATCACAGGAGTTTTTCCGATGGCCCTATCCACTCTTTTTGCACGGCCCTCCCCCGCCAAGCGGCGCTGGGCGGCCCCATCGCTATTGGCGCTGGCGCTTTCGCTGGCGGCGAGCGCGCCTGCGCTCGCCCAAACGCCGGTGCCGGCGGCCAGCCTGACGCAGAAGGCGCAAGAACGGCTGGCCGACTCCGACACGCTGCTGACGCTCACCCGCGAGGGCGCGCTGCTGTACTCGAGGGACGCCGTCAAGATGTCGGGCTACGAATACTGTAGCCAGGCGCTTGCATTGGCCGAAGCCGGCGAATTCCGCCGCAGCGTGCGCGCCGCCAGCAAGGCGCTGTATCTGGCCGAGACCACGAACAACCCCGACCTGCTCGCATTGGCCAAGCGCGATCTGGCCATCGTCTACAGCTACGCGGGCCAGCTCGATCGGGCCGAGGACTTCGCCCGGCAGGCGCTCACGCACGAGGCGAACGATCCGAAGGTTGTCGTTGGGCCGGCCTACAAGGTGATCGGCGACGTGCAGGCCCGCCGCGGCCAGTACGTTCGCGCGATCGAGAGTTACGAGCAAGCACTGGCCGGCGGCTCCGAACGCTATGCGCCATTGATCAACGCTTCGCTTGCCAACGCGCTGATCGAAGCCGGAGAAACCGCGCGAGCGCGTTCGTTGCTGGCCAGCCTGCCGCAACCCGAAGATGCGGCGCTGGCCGCGCAACTGGCCCGCAGCCGCGCTCGTCTGCTCCTCGCGGAAAACCAGCCGCGCGAGGCGCGCGACCTGTACCGGCTTTTGGCCGATCGCAGCGTCGGAAGCGATACCGCCTACCACCGGCTGTGGGCGTGGGACGGCGTGGCACGCAGCGAACGCGCCATGGGCAACACCGCCGCCGCCGCGCAGGCCGCGATGCGCGCAGTAGTGCTGGTCGATTCGGTGCGCGCGCGCTTTCGCAGCGAGGAATTCAGGATGGGTCTCTTCTCGGACCTGCAAAGGGTGTTCGAGAATGCCGTCGAATTGCAGACCGAGCTGGGTGACGCGCCACAGGCGATGCAGGTCAGCGAACGCAGCCGCTCGCGCGCGTTGCTCGATGCGGTGCGCGGCCGCGCCGATCTTTCGGCCAACGCGACCGAGACGGTCAACATCGGCGCCATCCAGCAAACGCTCAAGGACGACGAGCGGTTGGTGCAGTTTCATTCGCTACCCGACCGATTGCTGGTCTGGGTCGTGGGCGCAGGCGGCGTGCAGACCCACAGCATTCCGATCACGCGCAGCGACCTTACCCGCCGCATCGAGGCCTGGCGCAATGCAGTGATCAACCTGCAACCGTCCGCCGTCACCGATGCCGATGCGTTGGGCGCCACCTTGATCGCGCCGCTGAACCTCGCTGCCGGCCAGCGCCTCGTGATCGTGCCGCACGGCCCGCTGCACTATTTGCCGTTCCAGGCGCTGCGTGTGAACGGCAGCTACCTGATCGAGCAGCATCCGGTTTCGGTCGCGCCGTCGGCCAGCATCGCGGTGCGGCTGGCGCGAGCCGGCAACCGGGTCGACGCGGAGCTGGCTGCGTTCGGCAATCCGCGCATCGGCGACAAATACGAACTGCCGGGAGCCGAGGCCGAGGTCAAGCGGCTAGCGCGGCTGTTTCCGGGAAGCCAGATTTACCTTGGCGCGGCTGCCACCAAGACGCAGTTCGCGCAGGCGGTCGCGAAGTCAACGCTGGTGCACGTCGCAGCGCACGCCGAGGCCGATCAGGTCGACCCGCTGTATTCGCGCATCCTGCTGGCCAACGAAGACGGTCGCCAGAATTTTCTCGAGGCGCGCGAGATTCTGGGTTTGCAGCTGTCGGGCACAGCTTTGGTCACCTTGTCGGCCTGCGAGTCCGGGCTGGGCCGGATTGGCGACGGCGACGAGGTGCTCGGTTTCACGCGCTCGTTCCTCGCTGCCGGCACCAAGGTCCTGATCGCGTCGCTCTGGCCGGTGGCGGATGAGGCCACGTCGATCCTGATGACCGCGCTGTACGGCGAACTGGCCAAGGGCCGCGACGTGCAGCAGGCGATGCAGGCCGGGCAACTCGCGGTGCTGCGCGCGCCGGGGTTGGCCCATCCGCTGTTCTGGGCGCCGTTCAACCTGATCGGTGACTGGCGGCTCAAAGTCGGGAGTCCAGCATGAGAACCACTTTCGCTCTATCGACATCGGCCGCGTGCCCTCCCTGCGGTGCCATTGCGGACCGCAGGCGAGACGTGGCTCGGGGGCCCCGGCCTTCTGGCACTTCCGTCGGCATTGCCATCGCGCTCGGATTGGCAACCGGCTTCGGACCGGCGGCGATCGCGGCCGAACCACCTGCGCTGCGCACCGGGGAGTGCGGCAGCTGCCAGTCGCCGCCGGTGCCTGGCGCCAATCTGCCGCAAACACCGGCACCTCGGGCCGATGCCGCGCCGAAGTTTCGCCTTACCGACGTGCGCTTCAACGGCGCGGCGGCGATCGAGCCGGAGCGCCTGCGCAACCTCGCGCGTCCCTACATCGGCCGCGAGGTCAGCCTGGCTGAACTGCAGGCGCTGGCTCAAGCGGTGCAGGCCGAATACCGTGCGCGCGGCTATTTCCTAGCGCAGGCGCTGGTGCCGGTGCAGACGGTGCAAAACGGCGTGGTCGAGATCAGCGTGATCGAAGGGCGCCTGGGCCGAATCACCTCGGAAGTCGCGCCGGACGCGCCCATCTCCGAAGCGCGGGTCGCCGCTTTCCTGAAGCCGCTCGAAGCAGGCCGCGCGGTCAACGCCCCCGACTACGAACGCGCGATGCTGCTGCTGTCGGACCAGCCGGGCATCAGGGTCACTTCCGGGTTGCAGCAGGGTCTGGAGGTCGGCACCACCGATCTGTCGGTCGAAGTAGCGCCGGCCAACCGCTGGCAGTTCACCGCCGAAGCCGACAACCACGGCACCAAGGAGTCCGGCCGCTATCGGTTCGGCGGCACTGCGCGCTGGCTCAGCCCGCTGGGGATTGGCGACAACCTGGACCTGCGCGTTCTGCTGTCGAACAGCAACGCGCTGCAGTTCGGCCGCTTGGCATACGAAGCGCCGATCGGCGGAAACGGGCTGCGCGCGGGCATTGCCGCATCGCGCGTGCGCTATGAACTGGGCGGTCAATTCGAGGCGCTGGGCGCGCAGGGCCGAGCCGATGTGCTCGACCTTTCGCTGAACTACCCGCTGATCCGCCAGCGCTCGGAGAACCTGTTTCTGCGCCTGGGTGCGCAGGTCAAGAACCTGACCGACGAACTCCAGGCGCTGAATTTCAGCTCCGACAAGCGCACCCGTGGCGTGAGCCTGGGCTGGGCCTGGGAGCGGCGCGACGCCTGGCTCGGCGGCGGGTATCTGGCCAGTTCCGGCACCTTGTACTGGGGCAACCTCTCGATCCGCGACGAGGCTTCACGCGACGCCGACGGCGGCGCGGGTGGGCGCGGAACTGCTGGCGGCTTCGCCAAGCTGGGCTTTCAACTCTCGCGGCTGCAGGCCATCAAGGGAAGCCATTCCCTCTATCTGGCACTGACCGGCCAGCTGGCGAGCAAAAACCTGGATGCTTCCGAGAAGGTCGCGCTCGGAGGATCGCGCGCGGTGCGCGCCTATCCGACCAGCGAGGTGCTGGTCGATCAGGGGGTGATTGGCGCGGTGGAATGGCGCTGGGCGGTGACGCCGGAACTCACGCCGTTCGTGTTCTACGACGCCGCGCACGGCCGGATCGTGCGCAATCCGCTGGCGACCGACAGCGGCAACTCGCGGAACCTGCGCGGCGCGGGTTTGGGTGTGTCGTGGTCGAGGCCGCGCAATTTTTCCATCGGCGCGACGCTCGCGTGGCGGGCCGGCACATCGGCCGCCGTGACCGATGGCGGCGGGCGCAATCCGCGCTTGTACGTGCAACTCCAAAAGGTGTTCTAAATGCAACAAGTCATTCACCGTCATCGCCCGAACCGCGCCGCCAGCGCCCCGTTTCCTTCCGCGCCCGCCGCGCTTGCGCTGGCACTGTCGGCCGCCTTGCCCGCTCTTCCCGCCTGGGCGCAGTTGCCGATCGGCGGCACCGTGCAGGCCGGCAACGTGCAGATCGGCGCGCCCACGGCCGGCGGCACGCGATTGGGCATCACGCAATCCACCGATCGCGGCATCGTCAACTGGCAGGGCTTTTCGATCGGAGCCGGTAACACGGTGACCATCACGCAGCCGGGCGCGGCCAGCGTGCTGCTCAACCGAGTGACCGGCGATGCGGCGTCACTCATCGCGGGTGCGCTGAACGCCAACGGCCGCGTGTTCCTGGTGAACCAGAACGGCGTGCTGTTTACTGGCAGTGCGCGGGTCAACGTCGGAGGCCTTGTGGCGTCCAGCCTGAGCTTGGCCACCAGCGATAGCGCTTTCATGGCCGGTGCGCAGCAGTTCGTTTTCGATCAGCCGAGCGGGCAGGATCAGGTCCAGGTCGACATCGGCGCGGTGCTGCAGGGCAAGCCGGGCGGGACGGTCGCATTGATCGGCTCAACAGTTAATAACTACGGCACCATCGAGGCGCCCGGCGGCACTGCGGCGCTCGCGGCCGGCGGCATGGTCACGCTCGATTTCGCGGGCGACGGGTTGACCTCGATCAGGGTCGACCCGGCCGCGTTGGCTCGAGTGGCCAATGCCGGCACGGTCGCGGCCGACGGCGGGAGAGTCGTACTGTCGGCCAACAGCTTGAACGACGTGTTGTCTGGCGTGGTCAACACCGGCGGCGTGGTGCGTGCCGATTCGAGCGCGACCCGCGCCGGGCAGATCGTGCTGGACGGTGGTGGCTCGCCCGGAGGCGTCACGATCTCCGGGGCCAGCGTGCTGGCCACCGGCGCAGGCGCGGGCCAGACCGGTGGCAATATCGACATCACTGGACGCACCGTGTTGATGGAGACGGCCAGCGGGCGGGCCAACCCCATTCCGGTGCCAGCGCGCATCGACGCAAGCGGCGCAGGCGGTGGAGGGAGAGTCCTGATCCGCGCGGATGCGGCAGTAGGCGATCCCAACAGCGGCTCGGTCGCCATGGACGCTGGCACCACGATCGCGGCGAACGCGACCGCGAGCGGCCGTGGTGGCACTGTCACGCTGCGTGCCGACCGGGCGCTGCGCGCTTACGGCGCCATCTCGACCCGCGGCGGAACTCAGGGCGGCAACGGCGGACAGATCGAGACTTCGGGCGGCCTCGACCCGGCCGCCGCCGGTGGCGGGTTCGACGTGCGCGGCCTGCGCGCCGATGCGTCGGCGCCGCGCGGTAGCGCGGGCACCTGGACAGTGGACCCGTTCGATGTGCAGATCGTCAACGGCAGCGCGGCCGGTACCTTGCCGGCCAATCCGTTCAGCCCGCTGGCCAATTCGACCATCCAGGACGGCGACATCAACGCCGCGCTAAACAGCGGCACCAGCGTCACCATCACCACCGGCAATCCGGCGCCCCTGTCCAGCCTGGCCGGCGACATCACGCTGCGTGGTGCGCAGATCAACTACAACGCGGCCACCGGCGCGGTGAGCTTGAACCTGAATGCGCACCGCAACATCGTGGCCGATGCGGCCACCACGATCGCGTCATCCGGCAGCGGCGGGCCGCTCGACGTGAACCTGCGCGCGGATGCGAACAATGCCGGACCCGCTGGGGGTCGGATCGACTACAGCGGCCGCATCTACAGCAACGGCGGCAACGTGACGATGAGCGGCACCGCGTCGCTGCCGTCTAGCGTCTCGTGCGCGGTCTGCCTCACCGGCGCGACCATCGACACCCGAGCGGGCAACAACGCGGCGCCCGGCGGCTACACCGGCGGCAGCGCCACCGGCGCGGGCGGCTCGCTCGACGTGACCGGCCGCAGCACGGCAATCGCGACCAGCGGCGCCAGCGTGATCCTTGCAGGCACGCAGGTATCGACCGGCAGCGGCAACGTCACCGTGCTGGGCACCAGCGACGCGGAAACCGGCGTTCGCATCGGCACCGGCCAGAACCCGGCCGGCATCACGACGACCAGCGGCAACGTGCGCATCACCGGCATCGGCGGCGGCTCGGCGGCTGGCGGTGGGCCATCGCACGGAGTGGTGGTCGACGGCGTGACGATCGCGAGCGGCAACGGTTCGATCGCGGTGACCGGCGCCCGGCAAGCCGGCGGCACCGGCGGAGGCTCCGGCGTATCGCTTGCCAACGGCGCGGCGCTTCGCACGACCGGCAGCGGCGACATCGACGTCGCTGGTCAATCGAACGCCGGCGGCGCCGGCATTGCGTTGTCCGGCGGGGCGACGCCTTCGGCCATCGACGGCAACCGCGAGGTGGTGCTGCGCGCGAGCAGCAGCGGCGCCGGCGATGCGCTGGTGATCGATGGCACGGTGCGCGCCGGCACCGTGCTGAACCTGCGGCCCGGCGGCGTCGACGTGACCGGCACGCCCGGCAACCTGAGCGCCACGGCAGCCGATCGGGTCGCCAATCCGATCACCGTCGGCGGCGCTTCGGCCAGCGGCTTCGCGGTGTCGGGCGCCGAGCTGTCGCGGATCACGGCGCCGGCCCTGGTGGTCGGCAGCGATGCCCATGCGGGCGGCATCACCGTGGCCGGCGCGGTCAACCGGACCGGCAATCTGAGCCTGCAAAGCAGCGCCGGCGGCAACGTGCGGTTGAACGCGCCGGTGTCGGCCGATCAGCTCGGCCTGATCGCGGGCGGCAACGTGAGCCAGGCGGCCGGCGCGTCGATCACGGCGAACACGCTGCTGGCGCGCGCGAACACCGGTAGCGTCATCTTGCAGAATGCGGCCAACGACACCGGCACGGTGGGCGGCAGTGCCGGCGCGAACTTCGGCTACACCGATGCGAATGCGCTCAGGATCGCGCCGGTCACGGTGACTGGATTCGGCGCGGCAGGCAACGCTTCCCAGCCGGTGGCGGCCACGTCGACCACGGCCACCAACGTGCAGGTGCGCACATCGAGCGGCGACCTGACCTTGGCCGGCCCGGTGTCGTCCACCAGCGGTGCAGATCTGATCGCGGCCGCGCTCTTTCAGAACCCGGGCGCAGGCAGCATTTCAGGCGCGCCGTGGCGGGTCTGGGCCAGCACCTGGATCGGCGAGACGCGCGGTTCGCTCAATGGCTCGGGCACCTTGCCCAATCTGTACAACTGCTCGTTCTCGGGGCCGTGCTCGGTCAGCGTGCCGGCCGCGGACAACCATTTCGTCTACACGCAGCAGCCGACCGCCACGGTGACGATCGGCAACGCGACCCGGCCCGAAGGGCAGCCGAATCCGCCGGTTCCGGTGACCGTCAACGGCCTGGTCCTCGGCGATAGCGCGGCCAACGCGATCACCGGCAGCACGTCCACCACCGCGACGCCAGCCTCGCCGCCGGGCAACTACCCGGTGACCGGTAGCTACGCCTCGCCGGCCGGCTATGCGGTGCTGGTCGTGCCGGGGAATCTGTTGGTGGCCGCAGCGCCGACGCCGACGCCGACGCCGACGCCGACGCCGACGCCAACGCCAACGCCAAC
>JBDTRV010000005.1:0-16792 GCA_039931475.1 Burkholderiales bacterium
GGCGCGGCGCCGCGCTGGTCTTGAACGGCGTGGACTTCCACATCAACGGCGGCGAGACCCTGTGCGTGGTCGGCGAATCGGGCTGCGGCAAGAGCATGACGGCGCTGGCGCTGCTGCGCCTGATCCCCTCGCCGCCGGGCCGCATCAGCAGCGGCAAGGTGCTGTTCCAGGGCGAGAACCTGCTCGATGCCACCGAAGCGCGCATGCGCCAAGTGCGCGGCAACCGCATCTCGATGATCTTCCAGGAGCCGATGACCTCGCTCAACCCGGTGTTCCCGGTGGGCGACCAGATCGGCGAATCGCTGCGCCTGCATGCCGGGCTGGACGCCAAACAGGCGCGCGAGCGCTCGATCGAGATGCTGCGCCACGTCGGCATTCCGGCGCCCGAGCGAAGGGTCGACGAATACCCGCACCAGCTCTCCGGCGGCATGCGCCAGCGGGTGATGATCGCGATGGCCCTGGCCTGCCGCCCCGACATCCTGATCGCCGACGAGCCCACCACCGCGCTGGATGTGACGGTGCAAGCGCAGATCTTCGACCTGCTGCGCGACCTGCAGCGCGAGAACGGCACGGCAGTCATGCTGATCACGCACGACATGGGCGCCGTGGCCGAGATGGCCGATCGGGTGATGGTGATGTACGCGGGCCGCGTGATCGAGCAAGGAACCGTCGATGAGGTGCTCAGCGATCCGAAGCACCCGTACACGCAAGGCCTGATCGAATGCCTGCCAGCGCTGGGCAGCAGCCAGCGGGCCGAACGGGCCGAACTGGTAGAGATACCGGGCGTGGTGCCCTCGATCTGGGAGCTGGGCAGCGGCTGCGCGTTCCGCGAGCGCTGTCGGTATGCGATGCCGCGCTGCGCGACCGAAGTGCCGCCGCTGATCAAGGCCGAAGGCGGCCACGGCGCGGCCTGCTGGCTGCTGGAAGAGCATGCGGAGGTAGCGGCATGAGCGCCGCGCTGGGCCGCCCCGAGCCAGCTCGCGCCCCCCTGGGGAGCAGCGCAGTACAAGAATTGACAAGCGTGGGGGCAACATGAGCGCAATTGCTGAAACCATGGAACGCCCGGCGCAAAAAACCGCCACCGGCACGCTGCTCGAAGTGCGCGACCTGAAAGTCCACTTCCCGATCAAGCGCAGTGGCGACGTGGTCAAGGCAGTCGATGGCGTCTCGTTCAATGTGCGCCAGGGCACCACCCTGGCGGTGGTCGGTGAATCCGGATCGGGCAAGACCACCACCGCGCTGGCCGTGATGCGGCTGGCTCCAGTGACTTCGGGACAGATGCGCCTGGGCGAGGTGCAATTGGACAGCCTGGAAGGCGAAGAGCTGCGCCAGATCCGCCGCCGCATGCAGTTCATTTTCCAGGACCCGTTCTCCTCGCTCAATCCACGCGAGCGCGCCGGCGCCACGGTGCGCGCTCCGCTCGATCTGATGAACATCGGCAGCGAAGCCGAGCGCAAGCAAAGGGTTGACGAGCTGTTCACCCAGGTCGGCCTGCGCCCCGAGCAGCAGAACCTGTTTCCGCACCAGTTCTCGGGCGGGCAGCGCCAACGCATCAACATCGCACGCGCCTTGGCGACCAAGCCGGACCTCGTGGTCTGTGACGAGCCGGTCTCGGCCCTTGACGTGGCGGTGCGCGCGCAGGTGCTGAACCTGCTCGTGAAGCTGCAGCGCGAGATGGGCCTGACCTATCTGTTCATCTCGCACGACATGGCAGTCGTCGAGCACATCTGCGACGACATCGCGGTGCTGTACCTGGGCCAGATCGTCGAGCAAGCGCCGCGCCGCGCGTTCTTTTCCAACCCGCTGCATCCGTACAGCGTGGCACTGATGTCGGCCGTGCCCACGGTGCATGGCGGGCGCACGCGTGCGGCCAATCGCATCAAGTTGACGGGCGATCCGCCCAGTCCGATCAATCCACCCCCCGGTTGCCGCTTTGCGGGGCGCTGCCCGGCGGTCGAGCCAGCCTGCCGCGAAGCGCTGCCCGAACTGCGCGAGGTGGAGCCCGGCCATTGGGTGCGCTGCCGGCGGATCGACGTGGTCGGTGGCGTGGCGCAGCCGATTCTGCGGATGCCAACGGTGTGAGAGCGGCGCGCGCGGAAGGTAGGTTGATGAATGCTCTTATAGTAATAGCTATAAACGACTAATGGGCGAGCGGTGAAGGCATATTTGTGTCTCAGCTCTCGATCGAAATTTCATCAGGAGTCAACCCCGAATGAGCAACACCACCGTCTATTCCGCTCGCAGGATCATCACGATGAATCCGATGCAGGAGCACGCCTCCCACGTCGCGGTGCGCGACGGCCGTGTACTGGCGGTCGGCAGCCTGGAGGACATGCAGGCCTGGGGCGACTTTGACCTCGACGAGCGCTTTGCCGGCAAAGTGCTGATGCCCGGACTGGTCGAGGGCCACTGCCATCTGAAGGAAGGCAGCGTCTGGAACTCGGCCTATCTGGGCTGGTTCGACCGTCGCGATCCCACGGGCAAGACCTGGGATGGCCTGCGTTCGATGGATGCGGTGGTCGCACGGTTGACCGAGGCCGAGGCGAAGATGCGCGCCGACGGCAAGCCCGACACCGAACCAATGATTGCCTGGGGCTTCGATCCGATCTATTTCGGCGGCGAGCGCATGACGGTCGAGCACATGGATCGCGTCTCGAACAAGCGGCCGATCGTCATCACACATGCGAACGGGCACTTGATGAACGTCAACACGGTGATGCTGCGGCTGGCCGGCATCGACGCATCGACCGAAGTGGAAGGCGTGGTGAAGTCCGCGGACGGCGCACCGACAGGCGAGCTGCAGGAGCCGGCCGCGATGTTCCTCGTGCAGCGCAAGCTCACCAACGTCGGCGTTGGCGCCCCGCTGGTCGAGGCCGGTGTGCGCGCTTTCGGCGAACTCGCCTGCATGCAGGGTGTGACCACCGCCACCGATCTGGTCAACAAGCTCACGGAGGAAGACTGCCGCGTGCTCGAAACGGTCACCAAAGACGACGCCTGCCCTGTCCGCATCCTGCCCGCGTTCCAGGCCTTCCATGGCACGCACGGCGCTCCGCTTGGGGTGGAGCATCTGAAAAACCTGATCCCGCGCAACACCGACCGGCTGCGCTACGGCCTTATCAAAATGATGCTCGACGGCTCCATCCAGGGTTTCTCGGCCCGGCTGCGCTGGCCCGGTCATTTCAATGGCGCGCCCAACGGCATCTGGGTGACAGCGCCGGCTCAGTACGAAGCCGACTTCGAAACCTACCATCGCGCCGGCCTCACGATCCACACGCACACGAACGGCGACGAGGCGAGCGAAGTCGCGATCAACGCGATCGAGCGAGTGCTCGCCCGCGCGCCGCGCTCTGACCACCGCCACACGCTGCAGCACGGCCAGATGATCGACGCGCCATTGTTCCGCCGCATGGCCGCGCTGGGACTGTGCGCGAACCTGTTCGCCAACCACATCTGGTATTGGGGTGATCAGCATTACGAAATGACCATGGGGCCCGACCGCGCGAATCGACTCGACGCTTGCGCAAGCGCGCTGGCCGCCGATGTCCCGCTGGCCATTCATTCCGATGCGCCGGTGACGCCGCTGGGTCCTCTGTTCACTGCGTGGTGCGCAGTCAACCGGATCACGCCCAAGGGTCGGGTGCTGGGTGAGGCGGAGCGCATCAGCGTGCCGCAGGCGCTTTCCGCCATCACGCTGGGTGCCGCGTGGACGTTGAAGCTCGACCACGAAATCGGCAGCATCGAATGTGGCAAGCGCGCTGATTTCTGTGTGCTGGAGGACGACCCGCTCGAAATGGACCCGGCAACACTGAAAGACGCGCGCATCTGGGGCACGGTTTTGTCGGGGCGTGTTTTTCAAGCGGCGCGGGCGCCGGTGTGAGAGTCAGCGTCCGCCGGATTGCATCGACAGTCATCGGCGGCTCTACCGGCGTAGGCAAGGCTGCACGGCTCGGCCACTTTTCAGCGGCCGCGCCCGCGGACCCGGTAGAGTGGGTCTGCGCCATTCGCGCAAGGAAGCTGCTGTACACCCTGTGGGTTCACGCATTCCGTCCGGCCCGCATCTTGCAGACGACCTGGCCGCGCATTTTCCCGGCATGCGTAAACAATCGGAAGCCAAGGACGAGTTCAGAAAGCAAGAATCATGAATCAAGCCATGCAGCCCATTGATACGGCGGCGATGTCCCATCTCAAGACCTGGGTTGGTAAAAGCAGTGCGTTCGAAGATCAGGTGACCTCCGCACCGGTGCGCGCGCTTTCCGCCACCCTTGACCGCGACGACCCGGAACCGGCCTGCGGCACCGAACTGCCCCCGCTGTGGCATTGGCTCTACTTCCTGCCGTACGACCAGCAAAGCAACATTGGCCCCGACGGTCACCCGAAGCGCGGCGGTTTCCTGCCGCCGGTGCCGCTGCCACGCCGCATGTGGGCCGGCGGCCGACTGCACTGGCACGCTCCGCTTCGCGTGGGTGATGCAATCAAGCGCACGTCAACCGTTCAATCGGTCGAGCACAAATCAGGCCGCAGCGGCGAGATGGTGTTCGTCGTGGTGAAGCACGAAATCGCAAACGACAAGGGCGTTGCGGTGACTGAGGAGCACGACATCGTGTATCGCGCCGCCGCCAAGCCCGGCGATCCGGCGCCCAAGCCGGTCGCGGCCGAACGAGACGCGCCGTGGCGCCGCACGATCGATGCCGATCCGGTGCTGCTGTTCCGCTATTCCGCACTGACTTTCAACGGCCATCGAATCCACTACGACCGGCAGTATGTGATGGAGGAGGAAGGCTACCCGGGCCTGATCGTGCACGGCCCGCTGATCGCCACCTTGCTCGTCGATCTGGCGCGCCGCAGCGCCCCTGATCGGCGCATCGAGCGCTTCGAGTTCAAGGCCGTGCGCCCGACCTTCGATCAGCATCCGCTCACGGTGAACGGCGCGCCTTCGGAAGACGGCAAGACCGTTCGGCTCTGGGCCGAGGACCACGAAGGCTGGCTCACGATGTCCGCCACCGCGACCCTTGCCTGACGCGCGTCCGAACCACCCGGCCGCCGGTTTCGAGTCACCTCCCAAACCAACCTCAGTGATCAAATGAAAACAGAAATCCCCACCCCCGACGCCCACCAGGAAATGCGCGAGGGCTTGCGCGACCTGTGCAAGAACTTCGACTCCGCCTACTGGCAGAAGGTCGATCACGAACGCGGCTACCCCGAGAAATTCGTCGATGCGCTGACCGAAGCCGGCTGGCTCGCTGCGCTGATTCCGGACCAATACGGCGGCTCCGGCCTCGGCCTGGCCGAAGCCTCGGTCATCATGGAAGAGATCAACTTTTCGGGCGGCAACGCGGGCTCGTGCCACGGCCAGATGTACAACATGGGCACGTTGCTTCGGCATGGCTCGGAAGCGCAAAAGCAGCAGTACTTGCCGAAGATCGCGACCGGTGAGCTGCGCCTGCAGACCATGGCCGTCACCGAGCCGACCACCGGCACCGACACCACGCAGCTCAAGACCACGGCCGTCAAAAAAGGTGACCGTTACGTCGTCAACGGCCAAAAGGTGTGGATCTCGCGCATCCAGCATTCGGACCTGATGATTCTGCTCGCGCGCACCACGCCGCTGGCCGAGGTCAAGAAAAAGTCCGAAGGCATGTCGATCTTCATCGTCGATTTGAAGACTGCGATCGGCAAGGGCATGACGGTTCAGCCGATCCTGAACATGGTCAATCACGAAACCAACGAGGTGTTCTTCGACAACCTGGAAATCCCGGCCGAAAACCTGATCGGCGAGGAAGGCAAGGGCTTCAAGTACATCCTCGATGGCTTGAACGCCGAGCGCACACTGATCGCGGCCGAATGCATTGGCGACGCTTGGTGGTTCATCGACCGCGCGCGCCGCTATGCATCGGAACGGGTCGTGTTCAACCGACCGATCGGCCAGAACCAGGGCGTGCAGTTTCCGATTGCCGATAGCTTCATCGAAACCGAGGCCGCGAACCTGATGCGCTTCGAAGCGTGCCGGCTGTTCGATGCCAAACAGCACTGCGGCGCGCAAGCCAACATGGCCAAGTACCTGTGCGCCAAAGCGTCGTGGGAAGCAGCCAACGTCTGCCTTCAAACCCACGGCGGCTTCGGCTTTGCCTGCGAATACGACGTTGAGCGCAAGTTCCGCGAGACGCGCCTGTATCAGGTGGCGCCGATCTCGACCAATTTGATTTACTCATACGTGGCCGAGCACCTGCTGGGCTTGCCACGGTCGTTTTAGACAAGAGGAGTGCCACCATGACCCGACCTCTGGACGGCATCACCGTCGTCTCGCTCGAACACGCAATCGCCGCGCCGTTCTGCACGCGCCAGCTCGCCGATCTGGGCGCTCGCATCATCAAGGTCGAGCGCCCCGGCGTTGGCGACTTCGCGCGCGCTTACGACGAGCGGGTGCATGGCCTCGCGTCGCATTTCGTCTGGACCAATCGGTCCAAGGAAAGCCTCACGCTCGACCTCAAGAATGCCGATGCGCTTGGCGTGCTCAAGCGCATCGTGGGCAAGGCCGACGTGCTGGTGCAGAACCTCGCGCCGGGTGCCGCGGCGCGCATGGGCCTGGGGTACGAGGCGCTGGCGGGCGAGCACCCACAACTTATCGTCTGCGACATCTCGGGCTATGGCGACAACGGCCCGTACCGGGACAAGAAAGCCTACGACCTGCTGATCCAGAGCGAATCGGGTTTCCTTTCGATCACCGGCACGCCGGACGAGCCAAGCAAGGCCGGCTGCTCCATGGCCGACATCGCCGCCGGCATGTACGCCTACACCAGCGTGCTCGCGGCACTGCTGCAACGCGGCAAGACCGGCAAGGGCAGCCACGTCGACGTGTCGATGCTCGAATCGCTCGGCGAGTGGATGGGCTTTCCGCTGTACTACGCGTTCGAAGGCGCCGCACCGCCGTCGCGCGCTGGTGCGTCGCACGCCACCATCTATCCCTATGGCCCGTTCGAAGCGGGGGATGGCGGTGTCGTGATGCTCGGGTTGCAGAACGAACGCGAATGGAAGGTGTTTTGCGACGTCGTTCTCGAAGCGCCGGCGCTCGCAACCGATGAGCGCTTTTTCAGGAACTCAAAACGCAGCGAAAACCGCGATGAGCTCAAGCAGCTCATCGTCGATACCTTCAAGCCGCTCACGGCTACCCAGGTGATCGATCGGCTCGACAAGGCCCAGATTGCCAACGCCCGTATGAACGACATGGCCGGACTTTGGGCACACCCGCAACTGAAGGCGCGCGATCGCTGGCAGAACATCGGTTCACCGGCGGGCGAGTTGCCAGCGCTGCTGCCGCCCGGCCGCAGCAACAGCTTCGACTACCGAATGGACCCGGTGCCCGCTTTAGGCGAACACACCGATGCGATCTTGCGCGAGGTCGGCTGCGACGATGCGGCGATCGAATCGCTGCGCGCTGCCAAGGCGATCTGACGAATCTCGTGAAGAACGGAGCCACGCCATGAGCCAACCTGAACCATCGAGTCCCTCGGCCCAGCTTGCCACCTTCGCCGCCGAGCTGCAGTTCGATTCCATTCCCGATACCGTCGTGCGTAAGGCCGAAGACCTGCTGGTCGACTGGTTCGGCTCGGCCGTCGCGGGCAAGGGAGCGCGCCCAGTCGAGTCGATCACGCGCTTTGCCGCGTCGCAGGGCCAGCGGGACGGCCGCTGCGAAGTGCTGATCGACCGCAGCCGCAACAGCGCTTACTTTGCCGCGATGTCGAACGCGGCGGCATCGCACCTGGCCGAGCAGGACGACGTGCACAACGGCTCGGTGTTCCACCCTGCCACGGTCGTGTTCCCGGTTGCGCTCGCGATCGCGCAGCAGCGTGAATTGAGCGGCGCTGAACTGTTGACCGCCTCCATCGCCGGCTACGAAGTCGGCATCCGGGTCGGCGAGTTCCTCGGCCGATCGCACTACAAGGTGTTTCACACCACCGGCACCGCCGGCACGATCGCGGCCGCGGCCACGGCCGGGCGCTTGCTCGGGCTCGATGCGGCAACGATGCTGCATGCGTTCGGTTCCGCCGGCACCACGGCCGCCGGCCTGTGGGAGTTTTTGCGCACCGCCGCCGACTCCAAGCAGTTGCACACCGCGCACGCTGCCGCCACCGGGCTGATGGCGGCCACGCTTGCCCAGGACGGCTTCACCGGCGCGACACAGATTCTCGAAGGGCCGCAGGGCATGGCGGCCGGTATGTCGAGCGATGCCGATCCGGCGCGGCTGACCGATCGCCTCGGTGAGCGCTGGGCCACGGTCGAGACCTCGTTCAAATTCCATGCATCGTGCCGGCACACGCACCCGGCCGCCGACGCGCTGCTCGAAGCGATGCGCGCGAGCGACTTGAAGCCGGACCAGATCGAGAGAGTCGTGTGTCACGTCCATCAGGGCGCGATCGATGTGCTTGGCCCGGTGACCGACCCGAAGACGGTGCACCAGTCCAAGTTTTCGATGGGCACGGTGTTGGCCATCGCCGCGCAGTTCGGCCACGCCGGCCTGACCGAGTTCGACGAGCACTTCCAAAGCGACGCGACCAAGCGCCTGCGCGACAAGGTCTCCATGGAACTCGACGCGCAGGTCGACGCCGCCTATCCGCGGCGCTGGATCGGCAAGGTCACGGTGCATACGACGGACGGCCGCACGTTGACTGCGCAGGTGGACGAACCCAAGGGCGACCCCGGAAACACGCTGTCGCGCAAGGAAATCACCGACAAGGCGCAGCTCCTCGCGGCCTGGAGCCAAGGCGCGACGCGCGATGAAATGCAGAGGGCAATCGATGCACTATGGAACGTGGCGCAGTGGCCCAAGGTGGGGATGCTGCTTTCCGCCGTGGGTTGAGCCAAGCTCGCGGCGGCGTTCCACCGGTTGCCTCCAGCGAGTTTTCCAAGAGACAAAAATGCCCCCGCCGCTCGTGCAGTATAGGTTTTCAGATATTGTTTTGATAGCAGTCGCTGATTCAAAAATGGATTGCCTGCAGTCCATCAAGGCTTTCTGCCCCGCTCGAGCGGCGCGGCGGTAGCCGGCGGGCGACGCGGCGTTCACCCGCGCCTGAATGGCAAACTGGGCCGCTACATATAAGAGGAGAGGTCGCGCGCCATGATCGACAAAATCGCAGCCTCGGTGGCCGATGCGCTCGCCGACACCCAGGACGGCGCCACGGTGCTGATCGGCGGTTTTGGCACCGCCGGCATTCCGAACGAGCTGATCGACGGGCTGATCGAGCAGGGCGCCCGAGACCTGACGATCGTGAACAACAACGCAGGCAATGGCGACGCCGGCATGGCCGCACTGCTCAAGGCGGGCCGGGTGCGCAAGGTGATCTGCAGCTTTCCGCGCCAAGCCGACAGCCATGTGTTCGACGGTCTGTATCGTTCTGGCAAGGTCGAACTCGAACTGGTGCCGCAAGGAAACCTGGCCGAGCGAATCCGCGCGGCGGGCGCCGGCATCGGCGCTTTCTTCTGCCCGACCGGCTACGGCACGCCGCTGGCGGAAGGTCGCGAGACGCGCGAGATCAACGGCCGGCAGTACGTGCTCGAATATCCGATCCAGGGCGACGTGGCGCTGATTCGCGCCGAGGCCGGCGACCGCTGGGGCAACCTGATCTATCGCAAGGCCGCACGAAACTTCGGGCCGGTGATGGCGATGGGCGCGAAGAAGACGATTGCCACGGTGCACGAGATCGTCGAGCTCGGCGCGCTCGATCCGGAAGCCATCGTCACGCCGGGCGTGTTCGTCAAGAAAATCGTCAAGGTCGAGAGAGTGGCGACGCAGGCCGGCGGCCTCAAGCAGGCCGCTTGATCGAGAGGCAAACACCATGACGTACCAACGCCGCACCAAGAACGAACTGGCCGCACGGGTCGCGCAAGACATTCATGAGGGTGCGATCGTGAATCTTGGCATCGGCCAGCCGACCTTGGTTGCCAACTACCTGCCGGCCGATCGCGAGATCATCTTGCACAGCGAAAACGGCATCCTCGGCATGGGCCCGTCGCCGCCGCAGGGCGAAGAAGACTACGACCTGATCAACGCCGGCAAGCAGCCGGTCACCCTGCTCAAGGGCGGCTCGTTCTTCCACCACGCCGACAGCTTCGCGATCATGCGCGGCGGGCACCTGGACATCTGTGTGCTCGGCGCGTTCCAGGTCTCGGCCACCGGCGACCTCGCCAACTGGAGCACAGGCGAGCCGGGCGCGATTCCCGCCGTCGGCGGCGCGATGGACCTGGCGATCGGCGCCAGGCAGACCTGGGTCATGATGGATCTGCTGACCAAGAAGGGCGAGAGCAAGATCGTCCAGAAATGCAGCTATCCGCTTACGGGCATCGGCTGCGTCAAGCGCGTGTATTCCGATCTGGCGACGCTGGCCTGCACACCCGGGGGGTTGAAGCTGATCGACAAGGTCGAGGGGCTTGCGCATGCCGAACTCGAAAAGTTGATCGGCTTGCCGGTTGCGACCAGAGCTGAAGAGGCTTCTGCACGGCAGCGCATGGCTGGCGGCCATGTTCATGAAGTGCTCAATCCGAATTCGATCGGCTTTTTCGAACCGAAATCGGGTTTACCGCCCGGTGGATATAAGTTTTTAGCTATGTTTAGCATAGCAATTGACCGTTGCTGTCAACCTGCCGTGCGCAGGTAGGTCAGCCCGGCGGCCAGCAGGCCGGCAAGCAGCAGCGACACGAGCGACAGTCTCAGGTTCCAGCGCAACGCCGCCGTCATGGCGTTGTAGCCAGTCTCGCGGCTCAGCAGCAGCGAGTTGGCTGAATAGGGCGTTCCGGCCACGGTCAGTCCCCAGCCGCAGACCATGCCCACGCCCAGTCCCAGCAGCGCCGAAGGCGGCCAGATCGGAGCCAGCATTGCGCCGGCAAGGGTGCCGGTCACGATCGGATTGATCCCCAGCATGCCGCCCAGGAACAGCAGCCACGGAATGGCAAAGGCGACGATGGGACACACCGATACCGGCAGGCTGAAATCAGGTCCGAGCAGGTGCAGGCCGACGTGCCCGGCGAGCGCTCCGAGAAAAGCCGAGCCGCCCATGATCGCAAGTTCGTTGCCCGTGTTGGCCAACGAAGGCGGTGCAGACGGCAGGCCGCGGGCACGCGACAGGAGCAGACCGATTGCGACCGCAGCCGCGCAACTGAGCGCAACCGCGCGCGGGTAGGGCATTTGCGTGAAGGTGCCCAGCGCCACCGCACCGGCGCAGATCGCAACGATGACGCATGCGAATTTGAGCCACGCCAGCACCGGCGGCGCCGCGCCGGCTTCTCGCCGCTCCTGCAATTGGGCTGAGGCAGCAGAACGCGGGCCCTCTTCTTCTCTGAACGCCAGGCCGAGCAGCACGAACCCAACCGCGAATGGAAAGCTCACGGCAAGCAGTTCGGGAAGGCGAAGACCGGGCAAGAACGCCAAAGTGACGGCGACCGCAATCGACAGGGGCGAGCAGATCGATGCGAGCGAAAAGCCGCGCAGCACGGCGCGCGCCGCGTTGCGCAACATCGCTGTATCGCCGCGCACTTCTTTCACACGGCTGATCATCGAGCTCATGACTCCGACCGAGCCGAAGTTCAGCGGCACGGAGAGCACGCCGGTCGCAAAGGCGATGGCCAGATAGCGCGGCAGCGGCCGGCCGGAGAACAGATCGGCCGATAGGGCTGCCAAATCGCGTGACCGGCCGATCGTGGCCGACAGCAACATCACCGCAATCACGAGTGCGACGAGCCGAGCCGCATTGCCAGCCGCGTCGATCAGTGCCTCGGGTGCCCACAGCCAAGCCGCGGCACCAAAGATGCCTACGAGCAGCAGCAACACCCGCGAAATCGATCGCAGCTCACGCCAACCCAGAAGGATCGAGACCAGCGCCAGCGGCGTCGCCAGCCACTGCAGGTGAGACGAGGCGGGGAGGATCCCCGCGATCAGCGCGAGGAACGCAAACAGGGACCGGGACGCTCGATGCGCCACCGGCGCGGTGGCAGCAGCGCTCAAGGCAGGCCTCGCCGCTACTTCGTACCTTGCCTGCGCGCCCGTCCGAACATGGCGTGACCGGCATAGATGCCCACTACCACCGCCATCCCCACCAGATCGCTGTAATGCTCTGGATAAATCAGCGCAAGCCCCGCCATCAGCACCAGAAGGCGCATCGGCCAGCCGAGCGGCCCGATGCGGTACAGATAGCCCTCCATCGCCGATGAAAGCACCCAGATCGCAATGACCGCGGTGATCGACGCGGTCACGATGTCGAGCCACGGCCCCTGCAAGATCAGCGCTGGGTTGATCACGAACAGGAACGGCAGCACGAACAGGATTGCGCCCAGCCGCATTGCATAGAACCCGGTCTTGACCGGTGGCGAATTCGCGATGCCCGCCGCCGTGATCGCGGCCAGCGCCACCGGCGGCGTGAGGTAGGACATCATTCCCCAGTACAGGATGAACAGGTGACTCGCCATCGGATTCAGGCCCGCCGCGATCAGCGCCGGCGCGAGCAGGATCGACAGGAAGATGTAGCAGGCGGACACCGTCATTCCCATGCCGAGGACGAAGCTGGTGATGGCGCCGGCCGCGAGCATCAGCGGAACACTGCCGCCCGCATACAGCAACAGTTCGCGCGAAAACGCTCCCGCCACGCCGGTGTAAGACAAGCCGCCAACCACGAGGCCGATGCCCGCGAGGATCGCGACCAGATTGGCGAGGCTGCTCGTGAGATCCGTCAGAAACGCAATGCCGCGCTTCCAGTTCAGCCGGTGCCTCGGATTGAACATCGAGACCACGAGCAGCACCAGCGCCGAATAGTACGGCGCGTACGCTTCGAGCCGCATGAACAGCAGCATGTAGACCAGCATCGCGAGCGCGAGCAGGTACGGCCAGCCGTCTTTCAACGTCTCCCACACGTTGGGGATTTCGTCGGCGGGCAGGCCCTTGAGGCCGCGCCGCGCCGCGTAGATGTCAACCTGGAACAGCAGCGCCAGGTAGAACAGCAGCGCCGGCAGGAAAGCCGCGATGATGATCTCGGAATACGGCACGCCGAGGAACGACGCCATGATGAACGCGACCGCGCCCATCACCGGCGGCATCAAGGTTCCGCCGGTGGATGCGCAGGCTTCGATCGCGGCCGCATAGTGCGCCGGGTAACCGGTGCGCTTCATCGTCGGGATCGTGATCGGCCCGCTGGTGAGGATGTTCGTGATCACGCTGCCCGAGAGGCTGCCGAGAATGGCGCTGGCCAGCACCGCCACCTTGGCCGGCCCGCCGCGGCTTTTGCCCATCAGCGCCGCCGCGAAGCGCATGAAGAACTCGCCGCCGCCAGTGGCCGTGAGCGCCGCGCCGAACACGACGAAGCCGATCACCAGTTGCGCCACCACCTGCATCGGGATGCCGATGATGCTTTCCACGCCCATCACATGGGCGCGCACGGTTTCGCCGAAGCTGTACTGCGTGCCCCAGAGAAATCCCGGCATGTGGTCGGCGAACAGCGGGTACGCGCCGAACAGCAGCGCCACACCGAGCAGCAGCATTCCGCCCGCGCGCCGGACGCCTTCGAGCACGAGCGCGAGCAGCACGCCGGCCGCGATGGTGGCCTGGATCGGCGCCGAATAGTCCCAGCCCTGCTGGATGATCGTGAGGCCGTTCAGCCCCAAGTAGAGCGTCGCGCCGAGCACCGCAGCGCACAGCAACCAGTCATACCACGGCACCTTTCCGGCGGCGCCGGACCACGCCGGCAGGCTCAGGAACGCGGCGCTAAGGAAGATGCCGATCAGGTAGTAGAGGTAGGAATTGCCGAGCGGCAGAAAGCCGAACAGCGCGAGGTTAAAGGTCTGGTTGATCGCAAGCACCAACCCGACCAGGCCAAGGGCCAACCAGAACCAGCGCGCCGCGCCGGCCATCCGCGCATCGGACGAGGGCGCTGGGACATGGGGCGCCGCAGGTTCTACAGCGTCGACCGAGCCGTTCATGGGAGCAACCCCGCATCAGCTTGCGCGCCCACATCAAGACTATGTACGCCGACGGCAGGAGCCTGTGCACCAACAGCAACACCCCGCGCGGCGACGGCGCGAGCCGCTGCCGTTTGGTCAGCGCTGGCCGAGCCGCTCATGACGAAAATCCCGCAGGCGCCCGGTCGCCGCTCAACGGTTCAGCGACTTGAGCGCCGCCTGCCGATGCGTTTCCCAGACCTTCGCGAACTCCTCGTCACTCTTCCCCTCGGCTTCGGCCACGGCTTTCGGCCATTCGGCCCGCAGCGCCTTCAGCCGCGCGAGCCGGTCGTCGTTCCACTGCTGATGCTCGGCCTTCCAGATGCCTTTTTCCTTCAGATAGCGGATGGCGCCTTCATGAAATGGCGCGTCGATCGCGGGCACGCCGGAGATCTCGAGCTTCCAGCGCGGCATGACCTTGGTGGCGTCCTTGTAGATGTCGTAGGTTTCGTCCAGCGCCTTGATGATCGCGTAGGCCTCGTCCGCGCTCATGTCGGCGCGCACCGTCATCATCGGGTAGCGATAGGCCAAGATGTTCACCGGCTTGGCCTCGCTGATGCCCGCGCCGACGGTCTCCTTGTTCGACTGGAAGAACGGCGCAATCGCCTTCAGCCGGCTCCATCCCTCCTTGTCGTCGGTCGGCATGTCGATCCAGCGAATGCCGCGCGGCGACTGCTCGAGTTCGTAGAGCTGACTCGGCGTGGTGGTCGTGCAGGAAGCGTCCGACTGTCCCTGCGCGACCGAACTCATCGCGGCACCATAGGTCGGAAACGTGATTGCCTCCACGTCGGCCTTGGTCATGCCCGCGAATGCCAGGAACGCTTCGCATTTGACGTTCACCGATGGATTGCCGGCAACGAACGCAACGCGTTTTCCCTTCAGATCCTTCAGCGTCAAGATGTTCGCATCAGCCGCGGTGAACACGCCGAACGAGCCCGGTCGCCCGGCGATCACACGCAGATCTTGCGGGCCCCAGCGGCGCGCGGCGAAGTCCTCGATGCCTTCGGTCGCGAAGAACACTTCGGTCGCGAGAAAGCCGATGTCGGCACGCTTGGTCAGCACCGGCTGCAGCCGGCCGATCGACGAGCCCGATGGCTGGATGCGCACGCGCGTTCCGTACTTCTTGCCGAACGCATCGGCAATGGCGGACGCTTCCGCGTAGCCGGCCGAGCCCACGTCGTAGGCCGACCAGGTCATGGAGTCGGGCAGCTTTTGCGCAACGGCGGCCGGAGTTGCGGCGAGGGCGGATGCTGCGGCGAGCGCGGCAAGAACTTGCAGACGGAGTTTCATTAGGGGGTCTCCTGTATCAGTTAGCAATCGCAGCCAAGCCGCGATGAGGGGTCTTTTTCCAAACCAGTATGCCCCAGCCCCTCGCTGCCGCACAGGGGGTTTGCCATGGCGAAAACGCCCGGCCGGGCGTGAGGCGGCAGCCTGCAACTGGGGCGCCAAACCTGCGCTCAGCGTCTAGGTTTTCGAAGAAAAAGCCGCTCACCGCTCGTCGGGTAACGATTAATTGCTACTAATTGTGTAGCAAATGTCGGAAGATGCGCTGCTTCTCAAGTGGCGTCGGCAACGCCGCCCGGCCGCTGCGTCTTCGGCTGAAAATCGCAAAATTCGGCGACCGCGCACTGCCAGCACATCGGCTTTCTCGCCACGCAAACGTAGCGGCCGTGCAGGATCAGCCAGTGGTGCGCGAGCGGCAAATAGGCCGCCGGCACCCGTTTCAAAAGCTTCAATTCGACTTCGAGCGGGTTCCTGCCCGGTGCCAGACCGGTGCGGTTCGCGACGCGGAAGATGTGCGTGTCGACCGCCATCGTCGCCTCGCCGAACGCCACGTTCAGCACCACGTTCGCGGTCTTGCGGCCAACGCCCGGCAGCGCTTCTAGTTCGGCCCGCGTGCGCGGCACGACGCTGTTGTGACGCTCGACCAGGATGCGGCAAGCTTCAATCAGATGCCGCGCCTTGCTGCGAAACAGGCCGATCGTCTTGATGTAGCCCTCGAGCCGCTCTTGACCCAGATCGAGCATCTTGTGCGGCGTGCCAGCCACGGCGAACAGCTTGCGGGTAGCCTTGTTGACGCCCTTGTCGGTCGCCTGCGCGGAGAGCAGCACGGCCGCGAGCAACTCGAACACGCTCGAATATTCGAGCTCGCTCGCCGGCTGTGGATTGGCCGCCGCCAGCGTCGCGAAGAACGCTTCGATGCTCGCGGTGTTCACGTCAGGAAGACATCGGGCGCACTGGAACGCAAAGCTCGCAATTGAACACGCCGGTCTTCGGGTCCATCTCGAAGTCCGGCCCGTACAGCTCCAGCGGCGGCTTGTCGTCGGCCTGCCAGCCGCTTTGCGGCAGCCACTGGCCGTACATGTTCATCCAAGCGGCGTGAAGGTCGGTGCCGACGCCCTTGAAGGGCGCGCACGCATATTTTCCGCCCACGAAGTCCTGCACGCCGACTTCGCCTTCGGGCTTGAAATCGGCGGCCACCGGTATGCAACAGTCGTAGCGCAGCTTGTCGGCCGGCGTGATCTCGGGGTTGTCCTGGCTGATGCCGATCATTTCACCGCGCGGCTGCATCAGGCCACGCTGTCCACACCACTGGCCGAAGCGCTCCCAAGTTTTGCCGATCTCCGGTCCGAAAGGCCCGGTATGGCGCATATAGGCGAGCTTCTGGGCGGGGAGCGTCTTGATTTCGACTTGCATGATGGTTCCGTTATCGAGTGGTGCCGGCCCGACGGGTCGGTCCATTGAATGGTCATCGAATGCGAGATTCGGGGCTTGATCATCCTTGCGATGTGCTTGATTTATCTTGCGCAATGCACTT
>JBDTRV010000006.1:0-16064 GCA_039931475.1 Burkholderiales bacterium
ATCGGCGACGACGATCCGGTGCTGATCAATCTGCTGTCGGAAGACCACAGCACGGCCGAAGCCGGCGGCACGCACCGCATCGTGATGGATGGCTACGGCTACCGCTGGTTCCGGGTCGGGGGGCTGGACTATTTGCTCAAGCGGGCGGAGGCTTGAGTCAAACCAGTGGATCGCGCGCATCGAGGAACGAGAATTTCCTGAAGTTCTTGTCGTGGGTGTACAGGCGCACCACGCCGTGCTGCCAAAGCAGTGCGGCCAGATGCGCATCCGGCACGAGATTTCCTTTTGTTGGAACGTCCTTCGTGACCTCCCGATAGACGTTCCAAAACCCTTCTTCCTCGGCGAGCATTCGGCATGAAGGGATCGCCAGCAGCGCTTCGACATTGCGTGCCGCCTCTTGGTGCGACAAAGGCTTGCTGAAGATCGAAGGATGGGTCGCCATCCTCATGTAGCCCATCAGGGTGGGCCAGCCGAAGCAGAACACTTCGCGACCACTCGCGCATTGATGCAGGAA
Organism: Burkholderiales bacterium; assembly: GCA_039931475.1. Lineage (GTDB taxonomy): Bacteria > Pseudomonadota > Gammaproteobacteria > Burkholderiales > Burkholderiaceae_C > JBBPYC01. Next base: position 515 of record JBDTRV010000006.1, read on the forward strand.
TGCCGCCGCTCGGTCGTGCAGGGGACTGCCCTCGTCCGACGCATACAGCAGGATGTTGACGTCGATGCCGAAGCTCATCCAGCGGGCTCGTTCATCGCATCGAGTAGCGCGTCCTTGTCGCCGAGATCGACTCTCGCCCCCATTGGCCTTGATATCCAAGCGAACTGAGGGTCGGCCTTTGACGACTCGCGATCAGTTGCGTCCAGCGCGTGAGCGAGAAGATCGGACACGAGGCGCCCGATCGACTTGCCTTCGCGCTGCTGAAGCCGCTTGATCTGTTTCAGGATCGGGTCGTCGATATCAATGGTGGTCCGCATGATGCGTGATGCTGTCATTCCCGCCATCTGATGTCTAGCCATCGCTTACTTTGGAGCGGCGTAGCTTGTCAGCGCTGTGTTGGCTTGATAACATCTCAGTCACATAGATGCTTACGCGCAAATGGACCCCCCCATGAATGAAGAAACCTCCAGGCTGACGGTCACCGTATCGCGTGAGACCGATCTCGCCCTGCGCGCTTATCTGGGCGCGCAAGGGATGCGCAAGGGCGACCTGTCGCGATTCATCGAAGAGGCAGTGCGCTGGAGAATGTTCGACCAAGCGGTTCAAGCCGTGAAAGCGCGCAACGCTTCCGTCTCGGCGGAGGAGTTGCAAGAAGCGATCGACGAAGCCTGCGCCGTGGCCCGAAACGAGATGTGGCCAGTGTCCTCGGCGGCCCGGTAGCCGCGCGATGCGGCTGATCCTTGACACCAACGTCCTCGTCGCGGCTTTGATCACACGCGGCACACCGCCCGATCGGCTCTACGAGGCTTGGCGCGACGGGCAATTCACGCTCGTCACGTCCGAGCCACAACTCGACGAGATCCGCCGCGTCACTCGCCGCGAAGGGATTCGGCTGCGGATTCACGCGGCCGAAGCCGGACGGATGATCAACGACCTCAGACGGTTGGCGACCGTGTTGGACGACCTGCCCGTGGTAGACGCCTCGCCCGACCCTTTCGACAACTTTCTGTTGGCAATGGCACAAGCTTCGCAGGCCGACGCGCTGGTCACCGGAGACAAGCGCGACCTGCTGGCCTTGTCGAAACATCAGGGAACGCGAATTCTGACGGCACGTGCCGCGATCGAATGGCTGGGCTATTAACGGGCGAGGACTCCAGCAACTTCGGCCAGCCGTTGCAGCACCGTCGATCCATGGCGATTTCATCGATAAAAAAGGCCGTTACCGCTCGCCAGATGGTCGTTTTCAGCTATCGTTTTTGATTTTACCGCTTATAGCGCGTCCAACTCTCGCGGACCGTTCGCGAGCCACGTCAACCCGTCGCCAGCCGCCAGCCGCCAGCCGCCAGCCGCCAGCGTCACACTCTTCAGACCCCCTCGGCCAGCCAGGCGCGCGGCGACATGCCGATTTTTTGCGTGAACACCCGCGACAACGCCGAAGGATTCGCATAGCCCAGCTGAGCGCAAATCGCCTTCACCGCCAGCCCGTCGCGAAGACGCGCCTTGGCGATCGCAAGTCGCCAGTCGGTCAGGTAATCGGCCGGCGTCTGACCCACCACCTGTTTGAACAACGCGGCGAACGCGCTGCGCGACATGCCGGCCTCGCTCGCCATCCGCTCAAGGCTCCAGGCATTGCCGGGTTCGTCATGCAGCGCGACCAGCGTTCGCGCGAGCCGTGGTTCGGCGAGGCCGGCCAGCATCCCGGCGTCCAATCCGCCCTCGGCCGGATGATCGAGCAGCCAGCGCAAGAGCTGCACCAGCACCACCTCGAACAGCCGATCGGCCAGCAGCCGATGGCCGCAGCGCACCCGATCGGCTTCGGCGAACAGTAGCGCGAGCGACTGTTCCAGCCCCTCTACCTCGGCCAGCGGCAGCAGCACCAGCGGTGGCAACGCGCGCACCAGCGGATGGCTCGCGCCGCCCGCGAAATCGAGCGTGGCGCAAACGAAGTCCGACCCCTCGCTCGGCGCGTTGTGAAAGTCGTGCTCGAGTGGACGCGGATAAAACAGCAGGCTCGGCCCACGCACGGCGATGCGCCGAGGCGCGCCGGCGCGCGGCCGGTGCGTGACCGACATCTCGCCGCGTCGCAGCACGTGCAGAAAACCGCGCCCCGGCGCGGCGTCGAAATGCGTGACGCCGCACAGCGCTCCGGTGTGAAACAGATGCGCCCGCACTTGGAAGCGTTCGAGCAAGGTGGACAGGCGGTCGATCGGCAAGGTCATCGGCTGGGTCATCGGCAATCTGGACGAATCGGTATCAATGATGGACGTTTTAGGTCCAATAGTACGCCGATCGGTTGAATACTCAAGCTTGTGCGATCCCGCACCTCTGGTGTCCTGAGGCTAGACATCAGTCCCCGCCGCTTGAATCAAGGAGCCACCCGTGAAAATCCTTTTGCCCTTCGTCGCCGCCGCCATGGCGCTCGCAATGCCCGAAACACCAGCCGCAGCCGAAGCACATCCGCCGATTGCCGGCTACGACTTCGGCCAGAAGTCGCTCGCGAAGTCGCCGCTCACCCTGGCCGATCTCGAATCGCTCAAGGCAACGATGCTTTTTACCGACGACGACGTGAGCGCGCTGCGCCAGAGCAAGCCGATCCTGGCCGACCAGACCGATGCGATCCTCGACGTTTGGTATGGCTTCGTGGCCGCGACGCCGCAACTCGTGCAGTTCTTCAGCGACCCGAAGACCGGCAAGCCCGACGGCGCCTATCTGGCCGCCGTGCGCAAGCGCTTCGCGCAGTGGATTCTGGACACGGCCGACGCCAACTACGACCAGGCCTGGCTCGACTGGCAGTACGAAATCGCGCTGCGCCACAACAAGCTCAAGAAGAACAAGACCGACGGCGCTGCCAGCACCGCGCAGATCAACTACCGCTACATCCCGGCGCTGACGATTCCGGTCACGACCACGCTCAAACCGTTCCTGGCCAAGAAAGGCGCAACGCAAGTGGACGTGGACAAGATGCACGCGGCCTGGGTCAAGTCGGTGCTGCTGCAGACCATTTTGTGGGGCCAGCCGTACGTTCGAGACGGCGAGTTTTGACGGATGGCGCGGCCAGCGAGCGTGGACAAATTGCTATGGATTAAATAGCTGAAAACGCTTGTTGGACGAGCGGTGAAAGCCAATTATTCTTGACAACAATGGGGGAGCGGTCAACCGTTCGGCGAAGTACCTTCGATCGCTCCAACGACCGCGTTTCGATCCCATGTCAACTGAATGCGGTGTCGGCCACGCTTGCCGTCGGCCGGTACTGTCCGCGCTTCACCCTTCGACGTTCGACCGGCGTCCGTCGCCGTCGCCGTCGCCGTCACGTTCACGGTGGATCGGCAGATGGAATCAGACCTCGGTGCTCTTCCAGACATCGAGCGCCTGAACCTGCTTGAGCCATCGCTGGAGGTTGGGAAGTTGGGTCGTCGGAAACCTGGCACGCTCCTGGTCAGCCAAAGCCGCGCCGATGGCGAAGTCCGCCAGTGAAAAGCCCGGCTTGCAGATCCATTCCACATCGGCGAGATGCGCATCCAGGATCGTCGCGGCGCCTGTGAGAAGTCGCTCGCCACGCGCTACTTCGGCGGGATCGGCCGGCCCGATGCCAGCCCGTGCCTTGATCGAATTTTCCCAGTTGGAGGATGCCGACACCGGGCATGAAATCTTGCCCGCACCAAAAAAGCCAACGATTGACGTCGGCGCGCGCGCGAGAGTCGGTGGGATACAGCGTCTGGCCTGGAGTCATGTCCGCCAAGTACTGCATGATCGCGTGCGACTCCCAGAGCACGAAACCGTCGTGCTCGAGCACCGGAACCCGATGGTTCGGATTCAGCTTCAGGAAGTCCGGAGCGTTCTGCTCTCCCTTGAACAGATTGACCAGCACCAGGTCGAGTTTGGTGCCGAGATGCTGTGCCGTCATCAGCACGCGGCGGGAACAGGTCGAGACGGGGTGGTAGTAAAGGCGCATGGGTTTGCCGCTGGATGGGTGGATCGAGCAGTCATCGTAGGCCGACCCGGTGACAGAACCTGTTGTCTCGCAGTTGTTTGCGGGACAGCACGCTAGTTGCATTGAAATCCGAGAACACCCCAAGCTCAGCGCCTGGATTGAGCCGATTCCTGAGCCGTCGTTTCGCGAATGATCTGCATCAACGCGGTCGCCGCGGGATTGAGAGTTTCGCCGCGGCGGGTCAGCAGATCCAGCCTGCGTATCGCGCCGCGGTCGGCCAAGGGCAATGAGCACAGCGTGCCCGCGGAAGGCGCGGCCAGCGCGGGCAGCAACGTCACGCCGAATCCTTGTTCGACGAAGGTCAGCAACGAGGTCGTGTTGCGCAAGGTCAGCAGGGAGCGGGCGACCAGGTTAGCGACCTCCGGCGCGCTGATGCGGGCGCACAAACCGTTGGCAATGAATTCGCGCGGTTCGATGTCTTTCCAGCGCACCGGCCGGCCAAGCGCGGCCAGGCGATGCCGCACGGGGCACACCAGCCTGAAGGGATCTTGAAGCAATAGTTCGGCCACGACGCCCCGAACTTCCCCCGACAGGGTCGCGATCCCGAAATCGACCACTCCCGCCGCGACCGCCTCAACGACCGCCGAGGAATCGATGTCCCGCAGATCCACCCGCACATCGGGACGCCGCTTGCGCAGCCGTTCAACGGCCGACGGGATCAACCGCGTGGCCGCGGATGGCACCGCCGCCACCTGGACGAGTCCCAGGCCGCCGCTGGCGTAGTGGCGGATGTGCTGGAGCGCCCCATCGAATTCGGCGACAGCCCGACGGGCCTGGGCCAGCACGTAGCCTCCCAGGGGCGTGAGCCGGCCTTTGCGCTCCCCCTGGAACAACGCGCCGCCGAGTTCCTCCTCGATTTGCTTCAGCGTCATCGACAGCGCGGCCGGCGTGCGTCCGATCCGATTCCCCGCGTCGGCCAGTTCGCCGGCCTCGGCCACCGCGATGAAAACCCGCATCTGCTCTAGCTTCATATTTCAGAAAAATTTGATTAGCGTAAACAATTTTTAGTTTGACTGAAATAGAGGTGCCCGTCTACATTGCCCCGAACCGATTCGAAATTGAAAGGAAGAATGTCATGACCGAACTGCAACGCAACTACATCGCGGGGGAATGGGTGTCGGGCGCGTCCGCGATCGACAACCGCAACCCGTCCGACCTGTCCGAGCTGGTCGGCCGCTATGCGCAGGCCGACACGGCGCAGTTGCAGGCCGCGTTGGCGGCGGCGCGCGCCGCGCAGCCGCTGTGGGGCCGCTCCGGTCTTGAGCGGCGCTACACGGCGCTGATGGCGATCGGTAACGAGCTTATGGCGCGCGCCGACGAACTTGGGCAGCTTTTGTCTCGCGAGGAAGGAAAGCCGCTGGCCGAAGGGCGTGGCGAGGTCTACCGTTCGGGACAGTTCTTCACGTACTACGCGGCCGAGACGCTGCGCCAGATTGGCGACAACGCCGATTCGGTGCGCGACGGCGTCGAGGTCGACGTGCGGCGTGAGCCGGTCGGCACCGTCGCCATCATCTCGCCGTGGAACTTCCCGGTGGCGACCGCGGCCTGGAAGATCGCGCCCGCGCTCGCCTTTGGAAACGCGGTGATCTGGAAGCCGGCGAACCTGGTGCCCGCGTCGGCCGTCGCGCTGGCCGAGATCATCGCGCGCCAGGATCTGCCGCCGGGCCTCTTCAACCTTGTCATGGGCAGTGGCGGCGATATCGGCCAGCAACTGGTGGAAAGCCCGCTCGTCAACGCGATCAGCTTCACCGGATCGGTCGAGGTCGGCAAGGGCATCGCGCGCAGTTGCATCGACAACCTGACCCGTGTGCAACTGGAGATGGGATCGAAGAACGCGCTGGCCGTGCTCGACGACGCCGATCTGGATGTCGCCGTCGCTTGCGCGTTGAACGGCGCTTTCGGCGGCACCGGGCAGAAATGCACCGCCTCGTCACGCCTGGTGGTGCATGAGAAGCTGCACGATGCCTTTGTCGATCGGCTGGTGAAGGGCGCCAAGGCGATGGTGGTCGGTCACGCGCTGAAGCCCGAAACGCAGATGGGCCCGGTGGCAAGCGCTTCGCAACTCGAACAGAATCTGAACAACATCGCGCTGGCGAAGAAAGAAGGCGGCGAACTGCTGTGCGGCGGCGAGCGCCTGACCCGCGAGACCGAGGGCTACTACATGAGTCCGGCGGTGGTCGCGGGCACGCGCAATGACTGGCAGGTCAACCGCGAAGAGCTGTTCGCGCCGATCGCCTGCGTCATCAAGGTAGGTTCCTACGACGAGGCGCTGGCGGTCGTCAACGACACCCGCTTCGGCTTGACGGCCGGCATCGTCACGCGCGACCTGGCGCGCGCCACGCACTTCCGACGCCACGCGCGCACCGGCTGCGTGATGGTGAACCTGCCGACCGCCGGCACCGACTACCACGTGCCGTTCGGCGGCCGCGGCGACAGCTCCTATGGCCCGCGCGAGCAGGGTCAGTACGCCAAGGAGTTCTACACCGTCGTCAAGACGTCCTACATCAAGGCCGGAGAACCACAATGAGCAATCGTCCTTTCCGCATCGACGGTATGCAATACAGCAACTGGTCGGAGAAAATTTTTCGCCAACTGCGCGAAGGCGGCGTCGATGCGGTTCACGTCACCATCGCCTACCACGAGAACCTGCGCGAGACGATTCTCAACATCGAGAAGTGGAACCGCTGGTTCGAGAAATACCCCGACCTGATCACGCTCGCGCGCAGCGGCGAAGACGTGCGGCGCGCGCGCGAGTCGGGCCGCACGGCGATCATCTTCGGCTTTCAAAATCCGTCGCCGATCGAGGACGACATCGGCCTGGTCGAGATCGTCCACACGCTCGGCGCGCGTTTCATGCAGTTGACCTACAACAACCAGTCGCTGCTCGCCACCGGCTGTTATGAAGCGGTTGACAGCGGCATCACGCGCATGGGACGCCAGGTCATCAAGGAGATGAACCGGATCGGCCTCGTCATCGACATGAGCCACTCGGCCGAACGTTCCACGCTTGAAGCGATCGACCTGTCGGCGCGGCCGATCACCATCTCGCACGCGAATCCGCACGCCTGGTCGCCAGCCCTGCGCAACAAGAGCGACACCGTGATCAAGGCGCTGGCGGCGCGCGGCGGCATATTCGGCTTTTCGCTCTACCCGCACCACCTGAAGGACAAGTCTGCCTGCACCTTGCAAAGCTTTTGCGAGATGGTGGCGCGCACCGCCGAGCTGGTCGGCGTCGAACATCTTGGGATCGGATCGGATCTGTGCCAAGACCAACCCGACTCGGTCGTCGAATGGATGCGCACGGGCCGCTACACGAAAGAAATCGACTTTGGCGAGGGTTCCAGCGCCAACCCCGGTTTCCCGCCCATGCCGACGTGGTTCGAGGACAGCCGCCACTTCCAGAACATCGAGGACGGCTTGACCGCCGTCGGTTTCTCGGCGCGCGACACGGCGCGGCTGATGGGCGAGAACTGGCTCGCTTTTTTCGACAGCGGCTTCGGACCCGGTTGATTTCCGCGACCACTTTTTTTCGGCTGATGTTCCTCGCGACGGCGCGCGGCGAACCCCCTTCGTTCCCGCGCCGCTGGAGACAACCATGACCGCGATTTCCGTACCCACCCCAACCCCGGACCCGTCGCCACCGCGTCGGCTCGACATCCCACTGTTCGTCTTGTCGGGCGGCGTCATCGCGCTGTTCTGTCTGTGGGCGCTGATCGACCTCAAAGGTCTGTCGGTGGCCGTCGATGCCGGCTTTGCGTTCTCGGCGCGATTCTTCGGCCTCTATTGGCAGTTGCTGCTGCTGGCCACCTTCCTCATCAGCCTCGGGATCTGCTTCCTGCCCGGTGCCAGGGCCAAGATGGGCAATGTCGCGAAGCCCGAGTTCACCGTCTTTCAGTGGGGCTCGATGATCATGTGCACGCTGCTCGCCGGCGGTGGCGTGTTCTGGGCTGCGGGCGAACCGATGGCGCATTTGATCTCGTCGCCGCCGCTGTTCGGCGCCGCATCCAAGACGGCTGCTGCGGCCTGGCCGGCGCTGGCACAGTCCTACCTGCACTGGGGTTTCCTGGCGTGGGCGATCCTGGGCTCGCTGACGACCATCATGCTGATGCACTACCACTACGACAAGGGCCTGCCACTCGCGCCGCGCACCCTGCTCTATCCGGTGTTCGGCGACCGCGCGATCCATGGCCCGATCGGCACCATCGCCGATGCGGTCTGCATCATCGCGGTGGTGGCCGGCACCGTCGGGCCGATCGGTTTTCTCGGTTTGCAAGTGGCGTTCGGCTTGCACGCGCTGTTTGGACTACCCGACGGCTTCGCGACGCAGGCGGTCGTCATCGCCGCCTTGGTCGCGATCTACACCTTGTCAGCGGTCAGCGGCATCAATCGCGGCATCCAGTTGCTCAGCGCGATCAACATCTGGCTTGCTTTCATCCTCATCGTCTTCATGCTCGTGGCCGGGCCGACCGGCTTCATCTTCGAGGGCTTCTTCAATGGCATGAAGGTGTACCTGACGAACTTCTTCCCGATGGCGCTGTACCGCGGCGAAGCCGGCGTGTTCGGAGACCCGGGCTGGCTCGGCTACTGGACGGTGTTCTTCTGGGGTTGGTTCCTTGGCTATGGGCCGTTGATGGCGGTGTTCGTCGCGCGGGTCAGCCGCGGCCGCTCGATTCGCTCGATCATCATCCTGCTGTCGATCGTGGCGCCGCTGGTGACGAATTTCTGGTTCACGATCGTCGGCGGTACCGGCGTCTCGATGGAACTGGCGCAGGCCGGCGCGGTCTCCAATGCGTTCGAGGGCTTCAACCTGCCAGCCGCGTTGCTCGCCATCACGCAGAACCTGCCGGCGGGGTTCCTGGTGTCGATCCTGTTCATCATGCTGACCTTCGCCTTCGTCGCCACCACCGGCGACTCGATGACCTACGTGATCTCGGTGGCGATGTCGAAGACCGACGAGCCGTCGTCGGCGGTGCGCGCGTTCTGGGGCATCGCGATGGGGGCGACGGCCATCATCCTGGTCTCGCTCGGCACCGACGGCGTTGGCAAGCTGCAGAGCTTCATCGTCATCACCGCGGTGCCGGTTTCGCTGATTCTGCTTCCTTCGCTGTGGGACGCGGTGCGCATCACGCTGGCCAAGGGCCGGCAGCCCGAGGTCAGCGCGTAGCCGCCCGGACGCGGCGCAACCGAGGAAAAGTTCATGAACGTTGCAATACCTGATACCCAACCGCTCGCGGCAGTTGCCGAGCGGCGTTCGCCCGACACGGTGATGCGCCTGGCGCGCATGGGATCCTTCCACCCGAGTCGGCTGAGTTTCATGCGCTCGCTGCTGCGGCGCGTCAAGCGCGAGCAGTGGCGCTTTGAGCGCCTGCTGTGGGAGATCGACGCCAAGGGCGTGGGACGCGCCGTCTACTGCGTGCACACGGCGCGGCGCAGCTACAGCCTGGTCGCCTTCGCCCACGACCTGCCCGACGAGCTGCGCTCGGACCGCGTGATCGCGACCGCCTGGGACGCCACCTTCACGCTATTCGACGGCGTGCCGACGCGACAAGACCTGGTGCGGCTCGAGGCCAATGTGCCGCGTCAGGAAGCAGGGCGCATCAGCGATAGCGAGTTGACCTTGGCGCGCGCCAACCGCTCGGTGCGCCTGTGGTCCTACGTGATCGAGCAACTGGCGGCCGGCAGGCAGCCCGATGCCGCGCAGGTCGATGCGGTGGGTTACCTGATGCGCACCACGGCGGTCTACGGCTCGGGCAAGTTTGGCGCCGCCGATCGCCAGGCGATCATGAACCGCGACGAGTTGAAGGCGCCATTCCAGGCCGAGATGCTGACGGTCTGGCTGATCCGCGCGTTCACGCTCGACCTCGTCGAGCACCTTGCGCGAGCACGGGGCGGCGCGGCCGCGGTGGTGATCGAGCCCGGGCTGCGCCGGCATTTCGGCGTCGGCAACTCGACCGGCCTCGGCATGGCGCCTTTCCTGCTGAACCACCCGGTGCTGCTCAATCGCTGGATGATGGCGCGCGAAGAAGCACTGGCGCGCGTGCGCGGCGTCGCGCAGGCCAGCGAGGCGGCCTGCACGGCGTTTGGCTCCGCGCTCGCCGACGCGCGCGCCAACGCATTGGCATGGCAGTCCGAGCATCCGATCCAGTCGCGCAAGCTCGATGCCTTGCGGGCCGACCTAAGGCGCCTAGATGAACATGTCGGCGCTGGCGCCCTCACCGGCCAGCAACCGTGGAACACGCTGTACCGATGGGCCGAAACCGCGTTGACCTTGGAGGGCCAGGAGCAGTTGGTCTCATTGATGATGGAGCCTTACGCCGACCTGGTCGACGATCTGGCGAACCAGATGGACGCCGACGAAACGACGCCGTTCACCATCCACGGGACGACGCGACTTGCCCGCGTGCGCGAATTGCTGGCGGCTCACTACGGCTGGGCGACGTCGATTGACTTCACTCAAGCCCACAGCCGGGCGCGCTTCTGGTACGTCTCGGAGGAAAAGCTCGAGCCGCGCCTCGGCGAGCGCGCACGCGACGACGGCACCGAGCTCGAACTGCCGCTGTGCGAGGCCGAGCAGGTCCAGCAACTGCTCGCCGACCTGCATGACTGGAACGACGCGCAAAGCGTGGCGGAATTCCTGTTGCGCTTTCAGCGGCATCGTCACGTCTTGCGGCGCGTGCTCTCGATCGAAGTCAACCCCTACGCCGAGGTGCGCGACAACCTGATCGACGCCGAGATGCTGCCGATCGACCTGTTGCGCTGCAAGTTGTCGTTTTTCGGCGCGTCGCGCTTCGACCCTCGTTCGGACCGCTGGGTGCGGATCAACATGTACCTTGGCGCACCGTTTCCGCACGAACTGTGCGCGGCGGCCTCGCCCGGCATGTACCGGATCGAGCCTGGCGCCGGCGCTGCGCCGACGACCCCTGGGGCGCCGTTGCCGCATTACACGCTGGCCGAAATCGAGGCGCTGGGTCGAAAGGCCGCGCGCGGCGCCGGCTTCAGTTGGGGCATGGCCGAGGAAGCCGGCCGCGCCGCGCGCTGGCTCACCAGTTTCGGCCTGCCCGGTGCCGAGGCGCTGGCTGGCCTGCTGGTGCGCAACGATGGCAAACCCTGGGCGGCGCTGTATCCGCTCGACCTGGGCCACGCTTGGACCTCGGCGTCTGGCGAATTGTGTCCGCTCATTGCCGGAGCCAGCCTGCTCGATCGCATCGCTGAACCAGACCACGAAGCGGGATTCATTCTCGGCCGCATCGCCTACCCGTTGCTGGTGCTGCCGTTCGTCGGCCGCGCGGCGCAGCGTTGGCAGCGGCGCTTCGAGGTGTGCTTTAGCGGCGTGCGCGCCTGTTGTCTGCCCGAAGGCCTGTCGTTCGCGGGCGACATGGCGCAACTGGCCGCGTCCGAGACGCCGGGCCTCACGGTACGCGAGCTTGCCGCGAACGAGCCGGTCGTCGCGGCATCGGCAACGCTGACAACGCCCACTAGCGCGGCGCGCGCGGTTGACGCCGACGCCTGGAGCGCGCTCGGCCGCTTGGCCCATCGCACCTATGTGGCCGCCACCGATGCCTCTCGCGCCGGCGCCGGCGGCCGCGACCAGGATTGAACCCACATGCCGGTGGCCATTCCACGGTCACCACCACCTCGAAACCCCCCATAAGGAAACCCACCATGAACACGATTGAACGCAAACACACGACGCCCCGGATGAGCAAGATGGTCGAATTCGGCGACCTTGTCTTTCTGTGCGGGCAAACGTCCGGCGGAACGGACATTGCCGACATCGCCGGGCAAACCACCGAATGCCTGCGCCGCGTGGACGCGCTGCTGCAAGAGGCGGGCACTGACAAATCGCGCATCCTGACGGCACTGATTCACATCCGGAGCATGGACGACTTCGCGGCCATGAATTCAGTATGGGATGCTTGGGTTGCGCAAGGAGCGGCGCCCGCGCGCACGACCGTGGAAGCGCGCTTGGCAACTCCGAGCCTGCTGGTTGAAGTGACCGTTGTCGCCGCCGCGCGCAAGTGAGATCGGCAGGAAGAAACGCCGCGCGGCAAAACCGAACTTGCATTAGCGGTTGCCGCGCCATGTCGTTGCTCCCGCGAAACAAGCGCGCGGAGCAAAAACCAACCTGAGCAAAAACAAAATGATGAACCAACTACGCCACCTCGCATGCGCGGCCATCACGTTGTGCGCAGCCACGGCCGCGAGCGCGCAGGATTTCCCCAGCAAGCCGATTCATGTCGTCGTGCCGTTTCCAGCGGGTGGCGTGGCGGATCTGGTCGTTCGCACGGTCGCGCAAAAGCTTGCTGAAAACGTCAAGCAAGCAGTCGTGGTGGACAACAAGCCTGGTGCCAGCGGCATCATCGGCACTGAGTTTGTCGCCAAAGCGCCGGCCGATGGCTACACCTTGTTGCTGGCCAATCTGCCAGTGATGTCGATCAATGAGTTGCAGTACAGCGACCTGGCATATTCGGCAGCGCGAGATTTCACGCCAGTGGTGTTGCTCACCGATCAGCCCTACATCATCGCCGCGAGCAATGCGTTGCCAGTGACCAAGATGGACGAGTTCATTGCCTTGGCCAAGCAGAAACCGGATGAGCTGACCTTTGGTTCGGCTTCGAGCTCGACTTATCTTGCCGGTGAATTGTTCAAGCTGCGCGCCAGCATTCAGATGACCCACGTGCCGTACAAGGGCAGCGCTCCCGCGATCAACGATTTGCTGGGCGGGCACATCAATTTGCTACTGGACCCGGTGATCACACTTTTGCCGCATGTCAAGGCGGGCAAGGTGCGCGCGCTCGCTGTCACATCGGAGTCGCGCATCGAGTCGGCGCCCGACATTCCGAGCTACCGTGAAGTCGGGTTGAAGGACATGAACATCACCTCATGGCAAGGCATCGTGGCGCCGGCCGCGACGCCCCCGGCGATCGTCGGTAAGCTCAACGAAGAGTTCAATCGCGCCTTGAAGTCGCCCGAGGTCGCGGCTCGCTTGAAGCAGCAAGGCGTCGCGGTTCTTGGTGGAACGGCCAAACAGTTTGCCGATTTCGTCGGAGAAGAAAACGCGCGCTGGGCCGCACTGGCCAAGCAGGCGAACTTTCTGCCCACGAAGCGGTAAGGCTTGCCCGTGGCGGAAACTGAAGCACGGCTGCGCGCGTTGGGGCTGGTATTGCCACCGCCGACGCCAACTCATTTCTCCTATCTTCCGGCGCTCAAACACGGCAACGTCGTGTATGTCGCCGGTCAAATTCCCAAGATCAGCGCCGACCGGCTTGTTGCCACCGGGCTGCTGGGAAAGGATGTTGACGACGCCGCTGCGCGCGACGCCGTGAGGCTGTGCGTCTTGCACGCGCTTTCGTGGGTAGCGCACCTCGTCGACGGCCATCTCGATGAGGTCGAACAAATCCTGCGCGTCAACTACTTCTTTCAGGTCGGAGACGGGGGCGGCCACCGGATGTCGGAGTTTGCCGATGTTGGGTCGAGTCTTTTGGTTGCGCTGTTCGACGCTCGAGGGAGTCATCCCAGGTCCGTTGTCGGCGTCAGGGAGCTGCCGCGCAATGCCCCGGTGCTGATCAACATGGACGTTGCGATACGAACTTCAAATTCGACCGGCTTGGCGGAACAGGCCGGCTGACCGTTACGGCAGCAAAAAGGAGAGTGCTCGACTCCTGCGGCCCTTGTCCGAGAGCGGGCGAACAAGGATTGAACTGAAGAGCGCGGCTCACTTCGCAGCGTTCGCCGGCTGATGGGTGTGGTTGGTGGCTGCGCCAGCAGGCGATAGGGTTCCGTTGGTTGCGGACTAGCGTCAGGTCCCGCGCAAAGAAACAGCCTACGTTCGCGGTCGCGAGTTCTGACGCGCGCCGCGCGACCGGCCTGACCCGGTACTCTGCTACGAATTAGATAGCTGCCAACCCATACTGCACGTGCGGCGAAGGCCTGAAAAGATCCAAAATCCACTCCCCGACGCCGCAAACTGCCGGGTCACGGAACCTGTTCATGCGAAGGACTCGCCCGCGGCTGCAGGGTCAGACATCACAGCCCCGCTGTTCTACCGCCGAAGATAATGTGACTCCCCAGGCCCAGCGCTTGGCAAGGCGTGTTTCCATCCCCTTCAATACCGCGCATGACCGCCAATTCCCTGACCGACCGGGCACTCACAGGCCACCACCTGGACGCATTTCTCGACGAGGCGCAAGCGCTGCTCGACGAGGAGGACGCGAATGATGAATCGGGCGAATCAAGCGAGAGCGGCAAATCCGATGCCAAGGCAAGGCTGGCCGACCTGCTCGCCGGCCAGGGTGTGCGGCCGGATCGGCCCGAGGTGTTGCGCCGCCTGGCTTGGCTTTGGGTACAAGCCGACAAGCCCGAGCAAGCGGTGCAAGCGTTGCAGCGCCATCAAGCCGCGGTGCTTTCCGCGCTGCCCCCTGCCGAGCGGCTGGAGGCGCAGGGAGACCTGTCGTTTTCGACCGTCAACGCCCTGCGCGAGCAAGCGGACCGACCCGATGCGCCGGCCGACGCCAATGCGCGCCTGAAGGCGGCCGTCGCCGAGGCGGCGCGCCTGCTCGCCACCTACCCACTCGATCGCCAAGGCACCCATGGCTGGGAGCACCTGCGCCACGTCGCCACGACGCTGTCCGACCATGCCTTGGCGCGCCAATGCATCGAGGCCCGGCACGCCGTCGGCAGCATCGATCCGGACCGCGCGACCTACCGGGCTTGGGACGAGGCCCAACTGGCGACACGGCTGGCGCACACCTTCGCCGCGGAGGGCGATGCGGCACGAGCGGAAGAACTGGCGGGGCAAGCCATCGCCAAACTGGCCGGCGCGGCGCCAGGGCAGGACGTGGATGAAGACGATTGGCTGAACCTCTCGGCCGCCCTGCTGCCGCTGGCAAGCGACCGCATCGGGCTGATCGTGCAATACGCGCGGGCCTGCCTTGGCGCCAGCGCGTCGCCGGCGCTGCAGCGCGACCTCGAAGTGCGCGCCGCGCGGCTGCGCGCACGCGCGCTGCACGACCAGGGGCGAACCGAGGAGGCGCTGGTCCAGGCGCGGCTCGGCCGCTTCGCGCTGACCTCGGATAACAGCGATGTGTTCAGCGTCTTGCTGCTCGACTTGTTGGTGCAAGCCGGCCACCACGATGAGGCGGCGCGCCTGGCATTCGAGTGCGTGTGGGCCACCCGGCCGGGTTCGGGCCACTACGCCTGCAAGCTCGCCTTGCAACACGTCGATCAAAGCGACAACGACGCCGCGTTCTGGTGGGCGCTGACCCTGGCCTGCGCGGGGGCGGAAGATTACTTTCACGACGCGCTGCCGGTCGGACAAAAACCGCCCGAGTTCTACGAGCGCAACCTCGCTCTCGCGCGCCAACGATCGCCCGGCCATGTGGCGGCCGACGTGGTCGAGGGCTACTACCTGTCCAACGGCAAGGAGTTCGCCCGCGCCCTGCCCCTGCTCGAAAAGGTGGCCCAGTGCCCCGACATCGCGAACAGCAACGCCGTCTTCCAACTGTGGTTGACCCGCGTGCACGTGCTCGGCCCCGAGCGGGGCCTCGCGCAAGGTTTTGT
>JBDTRV010000007.1:0-15533 GCA_039931475.1 Burkholderiales bacterium
CGCCAAAGAGGAAAAAGTAGAACGCGATGGGGTACAGCAACATCCGAGCGAAGCGCCGCCCAAAGTTCAGCGCGACCCAGGCCATCGCGCGCAGCAGCGCCGGGCTGCCGCGCTCCCGTTGGGTCGACCAGGAAGCCTTGCCGGCCGGCGTTGCCGGTGTGTTCAATCCAGATGCCATCGACACGCACTTTAAGCGCAGTGGCAGGGGCACCAGCGAGGCGGTTGCCAAAGCTACTGTGCGAACGGAGGCCGACGCCCTACCTCTGATCGATCCGCTTGACCACCAGATCGACCCAGGTGTTTTCGTTCATCGACACCTTGATCTGCACTGGCAGGTACTGCAGGCTCGGCGCGAACCAGATCTCGGCCGAGATGTTGCCGCCGGGGCGCACCAGCGGGCGCGGCTTTAGGTGATAGGCCTCGACCTCGCCGAGGGTCGGGGTGGCCAGCAGCACCTTGCCAACCACGTCGTAGGTCCATGAGTCGACGGCACCGGGGCGCGCGAGCGCCAGGGTGATGGTGCGGCCTGGCTCGAGCGGCGCCTGGCCCGTGGCGAAGCGATGCGCTAGCTCGACGAACTGGCTCGCGGTGTCCTGCACACCGGGCGGGCGATTGACTTTCTTGCCGTCGTTCAGCACCACGACGTCGCCTTCAAGTCGCACTCCACGCCGCCGCGTGCGCTGCAACTCCTCGTAGACTCTCGGCGCGAGACCTTGCGCGGTGATCCGGCCCTGGCTTTTAAGCTTCAGGTTGAGCAGCAGGCCGAGGTCGATCTCGATCATCGCTTCGTAGTCGTTGCCCTGGTGCTGCCACAGCACCTGGGCCGAGCCGTGCAGTTCGCCGTTGTAGTTGCCGGAGAGGTCGTAGGTGAGGCGGGTGTCGTTTGGCCAGCCGGGCAACGGGTCGTCCGCGCTGGGCGTCTGGGCTGCTTGCTCGGCGGGCATTCCAGCGGATTGCTCGTCGACCTGGCCCGAGGCCGGCTCCTGGTTTGGCGGGACCGGTGCGGAGCCCACTTGATCGGCCGGCTGTGCATCCGCCTCCTCATCCGCTCGGGCCGACTTCCGGGCGGGCGGTTCTGTCTGCGCGAGTGGCTCCGGGTCTGGCTGGGGCGAGTCCGAACGTTCGGCCTGTTCGGCCAGCGCGCTAGTTTGAGCGGCGTCGTCGCGCGACGGCTCGGGTGCGGCGGCTTCGCTGGTGGCGGCATCGGGGGAATTGCCTGCCACCGGCTTTTTCGCGCGCCTTTTCGGCTTCTCGGCCGTGGCCGATGTTGCTATTGAAGTAATAGCTGGTCGCGCAGACTGGACGAGCGAAGAGGGCGAATTTTTTCCAATTTTTGGTTCGCTTGGCGCCCGCTGGGTGATCTGCCGCGTGTACATCGGCTTCGCGAGCTTTTTGAAAGCCGGCGGTTGCCATTGCGCGGCCAGCCAGTCGATTGCCGCCATGTGCGCCAGCAACACCGCCAGCGCGAGCGCCGCGATCAGCGCCGGCCGGACAGCCACTTCCTGGACCGGGCCGAGTCGGCGAACGACAGCCGCCAGGTGGACTCACCCTTTGGCAATTCGAGCGGCAGATGGAGCAGCCGCTGATCGCGCGCGACGATCGCGATGACCGCCGATTCGGCGCCGGCATACAGCAGCAGATCGTCGAGCTTGGCAAGCCGCCACGCGCTGCCCCCAGATCCGTGCCCGGCCCGCCGAGCCGGCGCGCTTCGCTTGGCGTCCGCGGAAATTTCAACACCGATCCACTCGTCGCCGGCGGCGATGCCGGCGCGCTCGGCCGCGCCGCCTCGCAGCACGGTTTTGACGCGAACGCCAGTGCCTTCCGCGACGCGCACGCCGATGCGCTGCGCCAGTTGTGACGGATCGTCGTGCACCTCGACCCCGTGCTGGCCGAGCAGGTCGGCCAGCGGCAATTCGCCGGTGCCGTGCACCCAGGCCGCGAGCTCTGCCGCGAACGACCGGCCACCTTCCTGCTCCAGCACCGAAGCGAAGTCGGCTTCGCTGATCGGCCCGCCCGGATCGGCCTTGCTTCGGCCATTCCGAGACGCGGGGCGGGCGAACAACGCGCGCATCACGTCGTCGAGCGTGGCGGCGCCCTCGGCGCGCAGCGTCAGGTCCAGGCACAGCGCGACCAGCGCGCCCTTGGTGTAGTAGCTCACCGTGGCGTTCGGCGTGTTCTCGTCGGGGCGGTAGTACTTGACCCAGGCGTCGAAGCTGGATTGGGCAACCGACTGCACCAGACGCCCCGGCGTTTGCCTCACCTGGTTGATGTTCTTGTTGAGCAGCTTCAGATAGGCCTCGTCGCTGAGCAGGCCGGCGCGGCGCAGCAGCAGGTCGTCGTAGTAGCTGGTGAAGCCTTCGAACAGCCAGAGCAGTTCGGTGTAGTTCTCGCGCCAGTAGTCGTAGCGCGCGAATTCGGCCGGCCGCAGGCGCTTGACGTTCCAGGTGTGGAAGTATTCGTGGCTGATGAGACCGAGCAGGGTGCGATAGCCCTCGCTTCGCTGCGGCGCGGCGACCGGTGCGCGCGCCGCGTCCAAAGCGGTGTTGAGCGCGCCGTCGCCGGGGCCTGCGGCGGCGCTTTTCACGCGGTCGATCGACGCATTGACTTGCGCGGCTTTGGACTGGGCCGGCACCGCGTTGCGCGCGTCTTCGAGTCGCGGCAGGTCCGAGCGCTTGCAGATCAGCGCGGTGGAGTGCCGGTGCTCGAGGCCGCCATAGCCGTCGTCCACCGCATTGAGCAAAAAGAGATAGTGACGGTGTGGCGGCTTTTTTCCTTCGTGCCAGAAGTTGATCTGGGTTTCGCAGATCTTCTGGGTATCGGCCAGCAGGCGCTTGCCGTCGAAGGTTGGCGCGGCGCCGGCCACCACGAAGTGGTGCGGCACGCCGCGCGCCCTGAATTCGCCGCTCCAGAAATTGCCGAGCTCGACCGGGCTGTCGATCAGCTCGTCGTAGTTCGCGGCTTCGTAGGTGCCGAAACCGGCGCCATCGAGCTTGATCGGCGAAAGGGCCGTGGCCACTTGCCAGTCGGCCGGCACTCCGCGCGAGGTGATCTCGAGCCGATGCGGCACGTCCTGCTGCCCCTCCACGGCCAGGAACAGGCTGGTGCCATTGAAGAACCCGCGCCCTGCGTCGAGCCAGGCAGTGCGCACCGACGGATCCAACGCATGAACCTCCCAGGTGAGCAGCAATGGCTTGGCCGGGTCGCAATCGGCGTGCCAGCGGTGCTTGTCAAGCTGGGCGAGCGCCACTTGTCGCCGGCCTTGCCAGGCCGTCAGCCGTTGCAGGTTCTTTGAGAATTCGCGCACCAGATAGCTGCCCGGTATCCAGACCGGCAACGCCAAGATCTGCTGTGCGGCCGGCCGGGCGACTGTCATGCTTACGCGGTAAAGGTGCGCGTGAAGGTCGGCGATCTCGACCTTCAGCGCAACCGGCGTGGGTTGCGCTGAAGAGCCTTTGGCGACCTTGACTGAGCTTTTTTTTGTCATCGGGAACTCGTGCGTGGGCGGTCGGGGCGGGGATCGCTTTTTGTGGCGGCGCGGCGCCGTGAGCCGGCGAAACGGCCGGGCGCGGGTGTATGTTGCGTCTTTGGATTTTCGGGCCGTGCCGCCACTCTCATGATTACCGTCGTCTTGTCGTGTCTTTTCCTGATCGCGCTGGCGACCATCATCCACTACGAGGCGCTTCGGATGCTGAACGCCAGGTTGTCGCGGCTCGCGATTCCGGGACGCACCAAGCTGCTGGCCGTGATGTTCGCGGCGTTCGTGGCGCATGGGATCGAGATCGGCGTGTATGGCGCTGCGTTGTTCCTGCTCGTCAAGTACCTGTCGGTTGGCACGCTCGCCGGGCCGGCCGGCTTCACGTTGGTCAACTGTCTTTACTTTTCGGCTGAAACCTATACCTCGCTCGGGTTCGGCGACCTGACACCGCAAGGTCCGATCCGGCTTCTGGCCGGCGTGGAGGCGCTCAACGGTCTTTTGCTGATCGGCTGGAGCGCGTCGTATGCCTACATCGCCATGGAGCGGTTCTGGCGGGTGAATGAGGAGGCGCGGTCGGACTGAGCGATGGCGGCTGATCGCGGCGCACGCCGGCGCACGCCGGCGTGCGAAGGCGCCGGCTCAGTTGCCGCTGGCCTTTACCAGCAACTGCTCGACCTGCGCGGCACTGATCGCGCCCGGGATCCGCTTGCCGTCGGCGAAGATCAGGGTGGGGGTGCCGGTGATCTTGTACTTGCGGCCGAAGGCGAGGTTGCGCTCGATCGGTGCCGCGTCGCATTCAGCGCTGGCGGCCGGTTGCTCGCGCAGCATCCAGTCGTTCCAGGCACCGGCCGGGTCCTTGGCGCACCAGATGTTCTTCGACTTCTCCTGCGAGTCGGCCGACAGGATCGGGTAGAGGAACAGGTGCACCGTCAGGTTGTCCACGTTCTGCAGATCGCGCTCGAAGCGTTTGCAGTAGCCGCAGTTGGGGTCTTCAAACACCGCGAGCTGGCGCTCGCCGTTGCCGCGCACGAGCTTGAAGGAATCGGTGAGCGGCAATGACTTGAAGTCGACCGCGGTGAGCTTTTCGACCCGCTCCTCGGTCAGATTTTTGCGCGCCCGAGTGTCGATCAGGTTGCCGTGGATCAAATAGTTGCCTTGGCGGTCGGTGTAGAAGATGTCGCTGCCGTTGACCCGCACCTCGAACAGGCCTTTCATCGGCGTTTTGCGCACCTCGTCGATCTTCTCGATCTGCGGGATGCGCTTCTTGAGGTTGGCGCGGATCGCGGTTTCCTCGGCGCTCGGGGCTGCAAAGGCGAATCCGCCGAGCGCGAGCAAAACGATGGCAATGAAAGGTTGTTTCGGGATGTTCATGGCGGGTTCGAGCAGGCGCGGGTGGTTTGGTTCAAGGTGGAGAGAAGCGGGCGGGGAGAAGCGGGCGGGGCTTCAGGACAGTTCAGGCAACAAAAGCCGGGTCCAGAGGGAGCTTTCAAATCGCGGTTTGAAAAACCCGAAATGTCCGATGCGCGCCGCGCCGACTTCTTGCGGCGCAATGCGCTTCATGACCCGCGGAGCGCTCTCATAGAACCCGTGCATCGAGGTCGTATTGCGCTCGGACATCATCTCATCGTCGGAAAAGGAAAACGAGGTGATGGGCGTCGTGACGGCGGCGAAATCCGCTCGTGCGGCCGGGCCTTCCGCGCCCACGGCGTATTCCGGATCGAGGCACCAGCGGCGCCACTGCTCCATGACCCCGCGCGGCAAATCGCCGACCTTGCGGAGTTTGGCGCCAGGAAAGTAGCCGAACAACCGGCAAGCCAACGGCGCGACGACGAACCACAACCACCAGCCTTTCCATTTGATGCTGCTGGCGGTCTCCACCCAGTAGCCGCTGCCAGTCGCGATGGTTACCGCCTTGGCGATGCGGCGGCGATCCGGGACGAAGCCGAGAATCTGGCCACCGAGGCTGTGACCGAGCCAATAAAGCGGCTTGGGCGGTGCTACGGCCGAAATCGCGTCGATCATGGCAAGTGCAATCGAAGCACGCCCAGTCGACGATATCGACATCGAGCTTTCGAACATCTCCGTTCTGTGACAGCCCGCAACCGGAATAGTCGAACGTCGCCACGGCAAACCCTTGGCCCGCAAGCCAGGCCGAGAAGGGTGCGTAGAAGCTCTGGCTCACTCCCATCGCGGGAACGATCAATGCGGTCGCTCTGACCTCGCCAGGCGGATGAAAGAAGGTCGCTTCAAGGGTGCGCCCGTTGTCGGTCACGATGGTTTGTCGGTCGATGTCAGCCATGTTGCTTCCTACGTGAGATGGCCACGAAACGGACCGGCCCGAGCCGGCGCGGAAGAAGGGTCAATGGCCGCAAGTGCCTACCCAGCAGCCTTCTCACAATCCCATCGCCTGCCGCACCGCCCACGCCTTGAGCGGGCCGCTGCGCTCGAAGCCCCACATGCCCCAATTGCGCAGCGCCTGTGCGGTGTCGCCGCCGTGCGCAAACAGGCGCTGCATCCCATCGCTGGCGCTTTGCATCGGCAGGAGGCCGGCCTTGCGCGATCGCTCGTAGCGGCGCAGCAGTTTTTCGTCGCCCACACTGCGCCAGTAGTCGCGTTCGCGCAGCACCTTGGCTAGGCAGGTCGCATCGGCCAGGCCCAGGTTCAGGCCTTGGCCGGCGAGCGGATGAACGGTGTGCGCCGCGTCGCCGGCCAGCGCGAAGTTGCGCGGCTTTTTCGCGCTGCTGCCCTTGAACTGGCCGATGAACCGCCTTGCCTGCGCGAGCTGCAGCGGCCAGGCGGCGCGGTGGTGCGTGACGGTCAGCTTCCCAAGGCTATGGTGGCTGGCTTCTTCGAGCCGCGCCGCGAATTCCTCGGGCAGCAGTGCCATCAGTTGCGGCATGTCGGAGTCGGCCACCGACCAGACGACCGCCACCTCGCGACCCTCTGCGCCGCCGAGCGGCAGCAGGGCCAGGATGCGGCCTGCGTTGAACCATTGCCGTGCGATGGCGCCGTGCGGTTTTTCGCATGACAGACGGGTGGCGATCGCGTGCTGCCCGTATGGCGTCACGTCGTATTCGACCGCCAGCGCATCGCGGCTCGCGCTCACTCTGCCTTCACAAATGACGGTGAGCGGCGCTGGGGGCGGCGCATCCGCGACCTGCTCGACCAGCGCCTGCTCGCGCACCGCCTCGGCCAGCTTCTGCTCGAGCGCCGGTACGTCGACGATCCAGGCGAGGGCGCCTTGCTCGTCGCCTTTCGCTCCGAAGGTGACGGCGCCACCGTCGTCGCCGAACACCTGCATTGCGCGCACCGCGGTCGCGCTTGGCCCCTCGGGCCAGCAGCGCAGCGACGTGAGCGCATCTTGCGACGCGGCATTGAGCGCGTAGGCGCGCACGTCGCCATGGCCGTCGGCGGGATCGGGGCGTGCGCCGGCAGGGGCATCGTCAGGCCGAGCGGCGCCGCTGTCGCCCGGCTGCTCCGACGACGATTGCTCGCCTTCTCTGGGCGTGGCCGCCGGAGTAGGCGTCGCGGGCCCGACGTACGCTGGGGTCGCTGCCGCGGCGGAAGACGAGGGGCGCGGCCCGCGCGGCAAGCTCACGAGCGCCACTCTCAGCCGCTCGCGCGCCAGCAGCAGCGCTAATGTGCTGCCGACGATGCCGGCGCCGCGGATGCACACGTCGAAGGGATGGGTCATGCGAGAGGATTCTAGGCATGCGCGGCGTGCCCCTGTGGGCGCGCGGGCAAAATCGCATGGCCGCCGCGCCCGCTCCAACCGCAACCCGACTTTGATGAACGACCCGACCGCGTACTGCCATTCCGCCGCTCCAGATCCTCCCGATTCCGATGTCAGCGCGCGCATCGCCCGCCTGTTCGTCTATCCGATCAAATCCTGCGCCGGCATCGAATTGAAGCAATCGCCGCTGCATGACACCGGCCTTGCGCATGACCGCGAATGGATGCTGGTCGATGCCGAGGGCGAGTTCGTGAGCCAGCGCGATTTGCCGCGAATGGCGTTGATCCGGCCGACCTTTGAGGGCGGCGGCTTGCTGCTCGACGCGCCCGGAATGGAGCGGCTGCGGCTGCTGTTGTCCGGCGCTGCCGGCTCGAGCCTGCAGGTGCGCGTTTGGGACGACGAAATGCCGGCCTTCGATGCGGGCGATGGCGCGGCCGACTGGTTCAGCCGCTTTCTGAAAGGCGCGGCGCCGCCGTCGTTGCAACGGCTGCGTCTGGTGCGCATCGATCCGGCCAATGTGCGGCTTTCGAGCCGGCGCTGGACCGCAGGCAACACCGCGCCGGTCTTGTTCGCCGATGGTTACGCGATGCTCCTCGCCTCCGAGGCGTCGATGCTCGAACTCAATCGCCGGCTCGCGGCGCGTGGTGAGCCGGCCGTCGGCGTGGAGCGCTTCCGGCCGAACCTCGTGCTCGCGGGGATCGAGCCGCACGATGAAGACCGGCTCGATGAGCTTCGCATCGACACGGATCGAGGAGCCGAAGTGCGCCTGAAAGTCGTCAAGCCCTGCGTCCGCTGCCCGATTCCGAACATCGACCCGGCTACGGCCTTGAGCGCGCCTGCCGTCGGAGACGAATTGCAGCGCTATCGCCAGAACGGTGCGATGGGTGGCGGCGTGACCTTCGGCATGAACGCGATCGTCACCGGCGGCGCCGGCGCGCTGCTTGAAGTGGGGCAGGCGGTGGCCGGGAACTGGCGCTTCGACTGAAGCCCAAGGGCCGCTCGCTGACGACGCGGCGGCGGATTCTTCCGGAGGCCTGGGTCAGCGTTGGTTGCTACAGAAAACGTAGCTATAAACGACCAATGGACGAGCGAAAACGGCATAAAAACTGCTGAAAATCGCCGCAGAATCCTCATCTCGACGTGTCGAACCGCTCGCAACCCAAGGATCTCCATGAGTTGGAAATGCGCGTATTCAGAACGTCACGCCGGCCACCAGGACAACGTTGGCGTAGGGCGTGCATTCACCGGTACGCACGACGGCTCGCGCGGCGACGCTGAGCTGTTTGAGATCGTCGTGGGAGATTTGCTCGGGCGCGAGCGTCAACTGCTCGCTGTACCAGGTGGGTAGCGCCGCCGGGGCCGCGCGCTCCACCGATTCGCGCGCGATCATGGTGCGCTCGACTTGCATTTCCAGCAGTACCGCCCGCAACACCTGTGCCACCGACGGCACCCCCGGCACTAGCGCGAGGTCGATGCGAAGCGGGCCGTTTGGAATGGGCAGGCCGGCATCGCCGATGACCAGCATGTCGCCGTGTCCCAGCGTGGCAATCAGGCGCGACAGATCGGCATGCAATAGGCCGGTTTTTTTCATAGGACCGTCCACTGCGGGGGCAGCGCACTGGCCAGCACCGCCTCGTGCCGAGGGATCGACGGCTGCGCGCCCGGCTCCATGACGCACAGAGCCGCGGCACGGATGCCCACGCGCACGGCGTCGTCGAGCGATCCGCCAGTGGCGAGGACCACGGCAAGAGCGCCCAGAAAGGTGTCGCCGGCCGCGGTCGTGTCGACCGCCCGCACCGGCGTTGCGGGGTGCAAGCGTGCCCCTTCGGCATCGACCGCGACGGCACCCGCGCTGCCGAGCGTGATCACGACGCGGCTGGCACCGAGCGCACGCAGCGCGACGCCGGCGGCGGCAGCTTCCTGTGGTGAATCGGCCGCCATGCCCGACAGCGCTTGCGCTTCCACTTCGTTGACCACGAGGGTATCGACCAGTGGCCAAATTGCGTCGTCCACCGGCTGCACCGGCGATGGGTTGAGCAGCACCGGCGTACCGCTGATCCGAGCCGCATGCAAGCCCCTGAGCACTTGTGTCAGCGGCGTTTCGAATTGGGCAACCAGAAAAGCGGCGCCTTCGAGGCCGCGGGCGAAAGCGGCTTCATCGAGCGCCAACAGCGCGTTGGCGCCGGCGATCACGACGATGCGGTTCTGCCCCGAATCCTCGACCATGACCAGCGCGGTGCCGGTGGGTTCCCCCGCATGGATGACTACTTCGTCCGTGTCGATGCCGTCTAGCCGCAGCGCCGCGCACAACGCCCGGCCGTGCGCATCGTCGCCCACGCTGCCGACCAGGCGGACTCTCGCGCCCTGGCGGGCACAGCTCACGGCTTGATTGCCGCCTTTGCCGCCTGGAACGTGTGCAATCGAGTGGCCCTGTAGGGTTTCGCCGGCAGCCGGTACGTGCGGCAACCTGACCACCAGATCCATGTTGAGGCTGCCAAGCACCACGATGCGTGGTGCGGCGCGATCGGCCAGAGTCGTCATGCGCGGCGGGCGGTCGATGCGCGGACCAGCAGTTCGGGTTGCAGCACCACCTTTCGCGGCTCGTGGCGGCGTCCGGATACGCGCTCTAGCAGCATGTCCACCGCCAGCGCACCGATGCGGGCTTGGGGTTGCGCCACGGTGGTGAGCGGCGGGCTGGTGTAGGCCGACAGTTCGATGCCGTCGAACCCGACGATCGACAACGCATCCGGCACCCGAACGCCGTTTTCGTGGGCAGCCCGCAGCGCGCCGATGGCCATTAAATCGTTGCAGACGAACACCGCGGTGGGCGGCTCATCGGTGCGCAGGATGGCGTGCATGGCTTCGTAGCCGCCTTGGCTTGCGAAGCCGCCGCGCCACAGCAAGGCGTCGCACTGCAGCGCATTGCCGGATTCGAGCAACGCCATGCGCCACCCCTCGATGCGCTGGTCGCTCGGCGCCACGCCAAGCGGCCCGCCAATGCAGCCGATGCGCCGATGGCCGAGCGACAACAGATGCCGCACCGCGACCAAGCCGCCTTCCATGTGCGCCGTCTCGACCAGGTCGCAACTCGGGTCGTCGATGGAACGGTCGACCAGCACCGTCGGCATCTTCAGGCCGTGCAACTGCGTCACCAACGAGTCGTCGTCGCCAGTCGACACCACGATCAGGCCGTCGATGCGGCGCTCTGAAAGCACCTTCAGGTAAACGCTTTGCCGCTGCGGTTCGTCGTCGGTGTTGCACAAGACCAGCGTGAAGCCGGCCGCGAAGCAGCGGTCTTCCACCACGCGAACCATTTCCGCGAAATAAGGGTTCGAGCAATTCGGAATCAGCATGCCGAGCGTGCAGGTCACATTGCTCTTGAGGCTGCGCGCCACCGCGCTGGGCACGTATTTCAGTTCACGGATGGCTTGCGTCACCCGTTCGCGCCCGGCGTCGCTCACATGTCGCGTGGCGTTTACCACATGCGACACCGTCGTGACCGATACGCCAGCGTGCAGTGCAACGTCCTTGATGGTGGCCATGTCAGTGCGCCTTGCGTTCGGCGCGCTGCTGGCGCAGCGTGTCGACGATCACCGCGACGACGATCACACAGCCGGTGATGATCCGTTTGCTTGGTTCGCTGGCACCGACCTGCGCCAGCCCGGCCTCGAGCACCGCGATGATGAGCACGCCGAAAAAAGTGTTGATGACGGAACCGCGTCCACCCATCAGGCTGGTGCCGCCGATCACCACAGCGGCGATCACCTGCAACTCGATGCCCGCGCCGGCATTCGGATCGGCTGCCTCAAGCCGGGCCGACTGCATCAGCCCGGCCAGGCCGGCGAGCAGGCCGGTGCCGGCGAACACCGCTATGCGGATCGGGCGCGGGTCCACGCCGGCCAGGCGCATGGCTTCTTCGTTGGTGCCAATGCCCACCACATAGCGTCCGAACACCGTGCGCGTGAGGATGGTCTGTCCCACGATGACCAGCAGCACGGCCAGGTAGAACGCCGCTGAAAGTCCGCCCATCCAGGGTGCGGCCAGGCCGGAAATCGCATCGCCCACGTATTGGGTGTGCGAATCGGTCACCAGATAGGCGCCACCGCGCACCGCTTCCAGCATGCCCAGCGACACGATGAACGAGGGCAGGCGCCAGACCACCGAAATCGAGCCGGTCACCGTGCCGCACAGCAGGCCCACCACCAAGCCCAGGGCGCCAGCGGCAGGCACCGGCCAATGCCACTGCAGGATGGCGGCAGCGGTCGTGGCCGCGCTGAGGGCCAGAACGGAGCCGACGGACAGGTCGATGCCCGCGATGATCAGCACGAACGTCATTCCGATCGCCATCACGGCCAGCGCCGGGATCTCGTTGGCAATCGAGACGAAGGTGTCGCGCGTCAGGAAGTATTCGCTCAAGCTCCCGAACAGGCCGATCATCCCGATTAGCACGACGGCCAAGCCCAGGTAGGTGCCGAGTTGGCCGCGCAGGGCCACGTGCCAGCCGACTGCGGGAGGGCGGGCGTCGGATGCGGCTGAAGCGGTCGCTGGGGTGTTCATTGACGGGTGCTCGGGTCGAAAGGAGTTCAGGCCGCGGCGGTTGCCGCCGTGGTCTCGCTGAAGGCGGCGGCCAGCAGCGATTCCTCGCTCCATTGGCCGCGCTCAAAAATGTCGACCAGCCTGCCGCCGCTCATGACGCCGATGCGATCGCACATGGCTATCAATTCCCGCAGGTCGCTGGAGACCATCAGCAGCGCCTTGCCGGCGTCCGCCATGCGGTCCATTTCGGCGTAGAGGTCGGCCCGCGCGCCTACGTCGACGCCTCGCGTCGGCTCGTCCAGCAGCAGCACCTTGCATTCACAGTACAGCCAGCGAGCGAACACCACTTTTTGCTGATTGCCGCCGCTGAGCGTGGAAACGGTCTGTTCCGTGCCTCGGGTACGTATCCGCAGCGTGTCGATCAGGCGCTGCGCGATGCGGGTTTCGCGCGCCAGGTGCAGCCAGCCGGCGGTGGACACGCTGCCCAAGTCGCTGAGCGAAATGTTCACGCGGACGGGTTGTGTCAGCAGCAGGCCCTGAGACTTGCGGTCTTCCGTGACCAAACCGATACCCGCCTGGATGGCTTCAATGGGCGAACGCCAGTTCGGGGTGGCTTGCTTGACCTTGCGCGCTTTCGCGTCGTCTGCGGGACCCTCGAACAGTTCGATCGTGCCGCGGTCGGCCGGGTCGGCGCCGAACAGCAGCCGCATCAGCTCGGTGCGTCCGGACCCCACCAGACCGGCCAATCCCATTACCTGGCCGGCATGCAGGTCGAAATCGACGTCGCGCACCACCTGAGCGCGCCCGAGGCCGCGCGCGCGCATCACCAGCGGGCCGCGACGGCGGCTGTCGCGATGTTCGTGGTCCTGTACCGCGCGACCGACCATGCGACCGACCAGCTCGGCTTCGCTCACGCCGGCCATCGGCCGCACGTCGATCAGACGGCCGTCGCGCAGCACAGCCACGCGGTCGGCGATGCGTTGCAGTTCTTCGAGCCGGTGCGAGACGTAAATGATCGAGACGCCGCGCGTCTTCAACAGTTCGATCTGCTCGAACAGGTGATTGGTCTCACGCGGTGTCAGCATGGCGGTGGGCTCGTCGAGCACCAGCACGCGCGTGTCGTCCAGCAGGTTGCGTGCGATCTCCACCATCTGCTGCTGGCCGAGGCCCAGCCGCGACACCGGGGTGCTCGGGTCGATATCCTGCAGGCCGATGCGGGTCAGTTGGCGCTTGGCCAGTGTCTCCAGCTCGGCGCGGTCAAGCCAGCCCGCCCGGTGCGGCAGACGGTCGAGCAACAAGTTCTCGGCTACCGTCAGGGTCGATATCAATCCCAGCTCCTGCATCACCATGCGCACGCCAGCGCGCTCGGCGTCGCGGCGCGAGGCCGGGGCGAAGGGCTTGCCGTCAAGCTGCATTTCGCCGCGCGTTGGCTGCACCAGACCACACACGATCTTGGACAGGGTGCTTTTGCCCGCGCCGTTCTCCCCCGTGATGGCCAGCACTTCACCGGCGTTCAACGTCAGCGAAACGTCGTCCAGCACTGGTGCGGCGTAGTCCTTGCCGAGCCGGTTCAGGTTCATCACGAGCGGATGCTGGGTCATGGAAACTTTCTTGGAGGCGGTGCAGTGCCAGGAAGTTTGGGCGCTTTACTTGACCGACTCCTTGGTCACCAGCACCACGTCGGTCCTGACCTCCGCCGGCATCTCCGATTGCGACTTCTTGTCGGCCAGAGCCTTGAGCGCGGTTTCGATGCCGAACACCGCCTGCTTGGCGGCGAACTGGTCGGCCGTGGCCAGCACGCGGCCATCGGCCAGCATCGGCTTGATGGCGCCAATGTTGTCGTAGCCGACGACCAACACCTTGCCGGTCTTGCCCGCGGCTTTGACCGCCGCCACCGCACCCAGCGCCATGCTGTCGTTGCCGGCGAGCAGGGCCTTCAGGTCGGGGTGCTCCCGCAGCATGCCCGCGGCGACTGTATTGCCCTTGTCGATTTCCCACTGGCCCGACTGCACGCCCACCACGTCCACCCCCGCCGCCTTCATGGCGTCCTGGTACCCCAGGGTGCGTTGCTGGGCATTGAATGTGGTCGACACGCCTTCGATGATGCCGACCTTGTCGCCAGCCTTCAAACTCTTGGCCAAGTAGTCGCCCACCAGCTTGGCGCCGGCGCGGTTGTCGGGGCCAACAAAGGGCACCTTGATGCCTTTTTCCTTGAGGGCGTCGGCATCGAGCTGGTTGTCGATGTTCACCACCAGAATACCCTTGTCGATGGCAGCCTTGACCACCGCCACCAGTGCCTTGGAGTCGGCTGGTGCAATGACCAGCGCATTGATCTTCTGCACCATCATCTGCTCGACCATCTTGATCTGGGCCGACGTGTCGGTTTCGTCCTTGATGCCGTTGGCCACCAACGTGTACTCGCTGGCATGCGCCTTCTGGTGCGCCTTGGCGCCGTCTTCCATGGTGCGGAAGAACTCGTTGGCGAGCGACTTCATGACCAAGGCAACTTTCGGCTTGTCCTGGGCAAAGACGGGAGTGGCTGCCAAGGCGCCGAGCAGGCTCAGGGCAGCGGCATTTTGAAGAGTACGACGTGTCAGTTTCATGGAAAAGTCTCCTGAAGAACGGGGCGGGCCGGACCTGCGCCGGGGCCCTCATTTTTGATGAAAGCAAACGTTTGCGCAAACGTTTGCTTATCAGGATTTACCCTGAGTTTTGGGTGCTCTAACGGGGCCGTGCCCCGCCTGGTCGATCTGGAACGGCGCCGTAAAATCGCCGGTTGACCTCCTATAAGGACCCCCATGAGTTTGAAATGCGGCATCGTCGGATTGCCCAACGTCGGAAAGTCGACCTTGTTCAATGCGCTGACCAAGGCCCACGTCGCGGCCGAGAACTACCCGTTTTGCACGATCGACCCAAGCGTCGGTGTGGTCGAGGTGCCGGACCCGCGCCTGGCGCAACTCGCGGCCATCGCCAAGCCTGAAAAGGTCGTGCCAGCGATCGTGGAGTTCGTGGACATCGCCGGGCTCGTCGCGGGCGCGAGCAAGGGCGAGGGCCTTGGCAACCAGTTCCTCGCGCACATCCGCGAGACCGATGCGATCGTCAACGTGGTGCGCTGTTTCGAGGACGACAACGTGATTCACGTCGCGGGCAAGGTCGATCCGGTGGCCGACATGGAGGTGATTCAGACCGAGCTGTGTCTGGCCGACTTGTCGACGGTAGAGAAGTCTCTGAACCGCTACACCAAGGCGGCTAAATCCGGCAACGACAAGGAAGCGGCGCGCAACGCGGCCGTGCTCGAGAAATGTCGCGCCGCGCTGGATCAGGTGCAGCCGGTGCGGAGCATCGACTTCAGCAAGGAAGAGCTCGAAGTGCTCAAGCCCTTTTGTCTCATCACCGCCAAGCCCGCGATGTTCGTCGGCAACGTCGCGGAAGACGGTTTCGAGAACAATCCGCTGCTCGATCGCTTGACGGAATTTGCCGCGAAGCAGGGCGCGCCGGTGGTGGCGATCTGCGCGAAGATCGAAGCCGAACTGGCCGACATGAGCGATGAAGACCGCCAGTTGTTCCTCGAAGAGCTCGGCCAGCACGAACCCGGCCTGAACCGCCTGATCCGTGCCGGCTTCAACCTGCTTGGCCTGCAAACGTACTTCACCGCCGGCGTCAAGGAAGTGCGCGCCTGGACGATCCACGTCGGCGACACCGGCCCGCAAGCGGCCGGCGTGATCCACACCGACTTCGAGCGCGGCTACATCCGCGCGCAGACGATCGCGTTCGACGACTTCATCAAGT
>JBDTRV010000008.1:0-15044 GCA_039931475.1 Burkholderiales bacterium
CGATGTCGGCCCGCTTGTCGGTCACCGTCATCACCAGCGTGCTGACCAGGTTGAAAGCTGCAACCGCGACGATCAGGGTCAGGATGATGAACATCATGCGTTTTTCGACCTGCACCGCCGCGAACCAGGTCTTGTTCTGGCGAGTCCAGTCACGGATCAGCAGGTCGTCGGTCAAGGTGCGCGCCAATTGCCCGGCCACCTCGCGCGCCTCGTTCAGATCTTTCAGCTTGACCTGCACGCCCGTCGGCCCTTCGAGCCGGAAGATGCGGGCCGCATCGTCGATGTGAATCATCGCAAGCGCCGAGTCGTATTCGTAATGGCCGGAGTCGAAGGTGCCAACCACCGTCATCTGCTTTAGGCGCGGCACCACGCCGGCCGGCGTGACCTGCCCGCTCGGCGAAATCAAGGTGACCGGGTCGCCGGCCCGAACACCGAGGCTGCGCGCCAGTTCCACGCCGAGCACGATGCCGAACCCGCCCGGCACGAGCTTGGCGATCGCCCCGCCCTTTGCATCGCGCACCAGATCGGTCACCTCGCCTTCGAGCTTCGGATCGATGCCGCGCACGATCGCGCCCTTCATGTCCTCGCCGCGCGCCAGCAGCGCTTGCGAGCCGATGAATGTCGCCGCGCCGATTACCTCCGGGTTGCGCTTTACCTCGGCCAACGTGCGCTGTAAATCGGGCAGCGCCGCGCCATTGGGCGCAAAAATTTCGATGTGCGAGATCACGCCCAGCATCCGGTCGCGCACCTCTTTCTGAAAGCCGTTCATCACTGAGAGCACGATGATCAGCGCCGCCACGCCAAGCGCAATGCCGAGCATCGAAACGCCCGAGATGAAGGAGATGAAGCCGTTGCGCCGCGTCGCGCGGCCGGCCCGGGTGTAGCGCCAGCCGAGCGCGAGTTCGTAGGGGATTTGCATTGAGGAGAAAGTTGTCCTTTTGCGGCCAAACGAGGCGCAAAAGTCGATTGTGGCATCGGCGGACAATGGCGGCCTATGCCAGCCAGCCCTCATTTGTTGATCCCCTATGCCGTCGGCAGTTCCGATGGCGGCCCGGCGGCCGGCGTCCCGCCCAGCGGCCTACCGAACCTGCGCCGGCTGCTGGCTGTCATGGCGCCCGAGCGCACGATTGAAACACCGGAAGACTGCCCGGCAATGCCCCACGAGCTGGCGCTGGCGGCCGCGCTCGGCCTGCCAATCGAACCCGGCTGCACGCCTTGGGCCGCGCATGAAACCGGCACCGTCGGCACGCCTTGCGCGTTCGTTCGGCTGTGCCATTGGCAGGTCGGAATGGATCGGGTGTACGTGCTTGATCCGGCCTTGCTCGCGCTGTCGGATGACGAGTCGCGCCGCCTGATGCAAGCTGCCGCGCCGTGGTTTGCCGAAGACGGCATCCTGCTGTCGCACCATCTGCCTGGCGTCTGGCTGGCAACCGGCGAGCCGTTTCGCCGTCAGCGGGCGATCTCGCTCGACCGGGTGATTGGCCGCCCGGTCTCGCGCGAACTGCTGCAGTCGGTCGATGCGCCGGGCCACCCGCTCACGCGGCTGCAAAGCGAGATGCAGTTGCTGCTGTACGACCATCCGGTGGCCGACGAACGCATGAAGCGCGGGCAACTTCATCCGAACGCGATCTGGTTCACCGGCGCCGGCGTGCTCGAAGAGGCGCTGCCGCAACGGCCCGATTTGAGAATCGAAGGCCGTCTCGGCCGCCCGCCGTGGCTGGCGGAACCGGCCGTGCATGAGGCGGCGTGGCGCGAGGTCGATGCCACCAGCGTCGCCGACCTCGCCCGCAAGGCCGCCCGCAAAGCGCCGGTGCGGTTGACGCTTTGCGGTGAACGCCGCGCCATTACCTTCGCGCCGCACCCGGGCGGCTTCATGGCCCGGCTCGCGCACAGGTTCGGCGCCGCCGATTCGGCCGCACTGCTGGCAACTCTATGAAGATCACGATCCGCGACGTGCCGCCACGCGCCGCCTGGGCGCTGGAGCAAGCTGGCGTGCATCCGCTGCTCGCGCGTTTGTACGCGGCGCGCGGCGTGCTGGCGCTCGATGAGCTCGACGACGGCCTCGCGCGCCTGCTGCCACCGGCCGGCCTGAAGGGTGCGGAGCAAGCAGCCGTGCTGCTGGCCGATGCCATTCAAGCCGGCAAGAAACTGTGCATCGTCGCCGACTACGACTGCGATGGCGCCACCGCCTGCGCCGTCGCGGTGCGCGGTCTGCGGCTGCTCGGTGCCACCGATGTGAACTACCTCGTGCCGGACCGCATCGTCGACGGCTACGGCCTGACCGCACCGATCGCCGAGCGGGTCGCCAAAACCGGCGCCGACCTGTTGATCACGGTGGACAACGGCATCGCGAGCGTCGAAGGCGTGGCGGCCGCGCGCGCCGCCGGGTTGGCGGTGCTGGTGACCGACCACCACCTGCCCGGCCCGGCGCTGCCCGAAGCCGACGTGATCGTCAATCCGAATCAGCCGGGCTGCGGCTTCGAGAGCAAATCGATGGCCGGCGTCGGCGTCATGTTTTACGTCTTGTTGGCGCTCCGCGCAGAGCTGCGAAGGCGCGGACGCTATGAAATACGAAGCAGCGAGGTTGCGACGCCCACCACTCGGTCCACCGACCCAGCCCCAGCCATCGCTCTGGCCATTGCTTCGACCGTTGCTCCAGCCGTTGCCCCAGCGAAGCCTGCGCCCGAACCACGCCTCGACGCGCTGTTGCCACTGGTGGCCCTGGGCACCGTTGCCGACGTGGTGCGGCTGGACGGGAACAACCGGCGCCTGGTCGCACAAGGGCTGCGCCGCATTCGCTCGGGCGCGATGCCGGCCGGTCTCGCCGCGCTGTTCGACGCGGCCGGCCGCGATCCACGCCGCGCGACCGCATTCGATTTCGGCTTTGCTCTAGGCCCCCGCATCAACGCAGCCGGCCGGCTTTCGGACATGACCCTGGGCATCGAGTGCCTGCTCACCGACGACCTGGCGCACGCGGCGGAACTCGCGCAGACGCTGGATCGCATCAACCGCGAGCGGCGCGAGATCGAAGGCGGCATGCGCGACCAGGCGCTGCTGATGGCCGAGGCTTTGCTCGACGCCAACGCCGATGCCGAAAACGGCGCGCCGCCCGCGCTGTGCGTGTTCGACCCCACGTTCCACGAAGGCGTGGTCGGTATCGTCGCGTCGCGCCTGAAAGACAAGTGGCACCGCCCGACCTTCGTGTTCACGGCCAGCGGCGCACCCGGCAAGTCGCATGAACTGAAAGGCTCGGGCCGCTCGATCGCCGGGTTTCATCTGCGCGATGCGCTCGATCTGGTCGCCAAGCGCTGCCCCGGCGTGCTGCTGCGCTTCGGCGGGCATGCGATGGCGGCCGGCTGCACGATCGAGCGCGGGCAGTTCGAAACCTTTCATGCCGCGCTGGCCCAGGTCGCGCGCGAATGGCTCGACGCCGCCACGTTGCTTCGCCGGATCGAGACCGACGGCGCGCTGCCGCCCGAATACCGGCGCGCCGAGATGGTCGACACCTTGCACCGCGAGGTCTGGGGCCAGGGCTTCGCGGCGCCCACGTTCAGCGAAGAGGTCGAAGTGCTGTCGCAGCGACTCGTGGGCGAACGGCACCTGGCGCTCAAGCTCAAGCACCGCGGCGAACCGGTCGACGGCATCTGGTTCGGCCATGTCGAGCCGCTGCCGGCCAAGGTGCATCTGGCGTTTCGGCTCGAAGTGGACGAGTGGAAAGGCGCGCGGCGGGTGCGCTTTCTGGTCGAGGCGGCGCAGGCTTGAGCCAGCTTGATCCAATTACTACGAAATTGATAGCTAAAAACGACCGATGCACTAGCGGAGAAGGCCTTTTTTGCTCCAAAAATTTAACTGAAAACGACCGCCCGCGAGCCATCGGCGCCCCCGTCGCCCGCTAAACCAGGCCTGCCCCATAAAATGATCCGGTGATCTCCCCTATTCAAAACGCTGACCTGCACTGTCATTCGGTCGTCTCAGACGGCACACTCACGCCCGACCAATTGGCCGAGCGTGCGGCGGCCAACGGCGTCGAGCTCTGGGCGCTGACCGATCACGACGAGATCGGCGGCCAACAGCGCGCGGCGGCGGCGGCCCATGCGAAGGGCATGCGCTATGTGACCGGCGTGGAAATTTCGGTCACGTTCATCGACACGACGGTGCACATCGTCGGCCTCGGTTTCGATCAGGATGACCAGCGCCTGAAGGACGGCCTGGCGCGCACCCGTGGCGGGCGCGGCGAGCGGGCGCGCGACATGGCCGATCAGCTCGCGAAGGCCGGCATCGAAGGTGCCTATGAAGGCGCGCTGCAATTCGTCGGCAACCCGGAGTTGATCTCGCGCACGCACTTCGCGCGCTTTTTGGTCGAGAGCGGTGTTTGCGCCAACACGCACGAGGTGTTTCGCAAGTTCCTGATCGAAGGCAAGCCGGGGTTCGTTGCGCATCGCTGGGCAACGCTCGAACACGCGGTGCAATGGATCACCCAGGCCGGCGGCACCGCGGTGATTGCCCACCCCGGGCGCTACAAACTCAAGCCGGCCGAAGAGTTCGCGCTATTTTCCGAATTCAAGGCGCACGGCGGGCGCGCGGTCGAGGTCGTGACGGGCAGCCACACGCCAGCCGAATACGGCAAATACGCCGACGTTGCGATCGAATACGGGCTTGCCGCATCGCGCGGCAGCGACTTTCACAGCCCCGACGAGAGCCATACCGATCTGGGCACGTTGCCCCCGTTGCCTGCCAGGCTCACCCCCGTCTGGGATTTGATCGCGGACCGAATCCAGTGAGCGGCATCGGGCCACTGTTGGCCCGCCGCGGATCGTTGGCCGGCTTTCCCGCCCTGCCTTTTGCAAGCGCTTGAACGCCTTCGCGTTAGCGCCCGATCCGCGGCAAAGCACCGTTGCCGGAATCGCGCTGGCAGTTGCTGCCGTGGCCTTCTTCGCCGGCCTGGACACCTTCACCAAGCAGGTATCGCTCGCATTGCCAATCTTGATGGGGCTCTGGTTTCGCTATATTTTCCAGGCAGTCGCGAC
Organism: Burkholderiales bacterium; assembly: GCA_039931475.1. Lineage (GTDB taxonomy): Bacteria > Pseudomonadota > Gammaproteobacteria > Burkholderiales > Burkholderiaceae_C > JBBPYC01. Next base: position 5,028 of record JBDTRV010000008.1, read on the forward strand.
CACCGGCATTCTGCTGGCGTCGCGCGGCGCCAAGGGTTTGTACACGCAACATCCGCGCCTGCACGCGCTGCGTGGCCTGCTGCTTTTGGTGTGCAGCGGGCTCGCGTTCACCAGCCTTTCGATCATGCCGGTCGGCGAGTTCACCGCAGTGCTGATGATCACGCCGCTGGTGATGATGCTGGTGGCGCGGCTGCGCTTTGGCGAGCGGGTGTCGCCGCTGCGCTGGTGGTTCGTCGCAGGCGGATTCGCGGGCACCTTGCTGATCGTGCGGCCCGGCAGCGGTTTGTTCAACTGGACCATGCTTTTGCCGCTGACCCTGGTCGCGACGAACACCTGGTTCCAGTTGCTCACGAGCCGGCTGGTGCGCACCGAGGATCCGGTGACGATGAATTGTTATACCGGCTGGGTCGGCGCGACGATCGCGACGCTGGCGCTGCCGTTCGTCTGGGTTCGGCCGGGCTCCTGGCAACTGTGGGCCGGCCTGCTCATGATGGGCCTGCTCGGCACCGTGGGGCACTACCTGTTGATCCTCGCCTATCAGCGCGCGCCGGCGTCGACTCTGGCGCCCTATCTGTACGCACAGATCGGATTTGCGATGATTGGCGGCTACGTCGCTTTCGCGCACGTGCCGGATGCGGTGTCGCTCATGGGCGTCGCGCTAATTGCCCTGTGCGGCATGGCGGGCGTGTGGCTTGCCGCGCGCGAGAAGCGGGCCGCGCCCCTCGTCCACACGGCCCGACCCGATTGAAACACTGACCGACCGACTGATTGAACCACTGAAAGCATTGCCTTGGCCCAGTATTTCGAAGTCCATCCCGACAACCCGCAGCCGCGGCTTTTGCGGCAGGCTGAGGCGCTACTGGCCGCCGGCGGCATCGTCGCGGTGCCGACCGACTCGAGCTATGCGTTCGCTTGCCGGCTCGACGACAAATCGGCGGCCGACCAACTGCGCCGCATCCGAGGCGTCGACGACAAGCACCATCTCACCCTTTTGTGCCGCGACCTCCGCGAACTGTCGAGCTACGCGCGGGTCGACAACCGGCAATTCCGGCTGCTCAAATCGGCCACGCCGGGCCCCTACACCTTCATCCTCGATGCGAGCAAGGAAGTGCCACGGCGCCTGTCCCATCCTCAGCGCAAGACCATCGGCCTGCGGGTGCCCGATCACAAAACACTGCAGGCGCTGCTCGAACTGCACGGCGGCGCGCTTTTGGCGGCCACGCTGATCCCGCCGGGCGAGACCGAGCCGATGAACGACGCCGAAGCGATTCGAGAGCGCTTCGAATCGCTTTTGGCCGGCGTGATCGACGCCGGCGCCTGCCCGCACGAGCCGACCACGGTGGTCGACCTGAGCGCGATGGCCTCCGGCGGCGAGCCGGTCGTGTTGCGCGAAGGGCGCGGCGACGTGTCGGCGCTCGGGCTTTGACGCACCGAACCTAAACGCCGCTAGCTGGTTCGATCGCTGCTCCACCTTCGGCACCGCCGCCCGCACCCCCTCTGAGAGAATCACCCCGTGGATATTGCCCAACTCATCCAGACCGTCATGGTCTACGCCATTCCCGTCCTGTTCGCGATCACGATTCATGAGGCGGCGCACGGCTACGTCGCGCGCTATCTCGGCGATCCCACTGCCGCGATGGCCGGGCGCGTCACGCTCAATCCGTTCAAGCACATCGACCCGGTCGGCACCATTTTGATGCCGCTGATGCTGTACTTTGCGACGTCAGGCGCGTTCCTGTTTGGTTATGCCAAGCCGGTACCGGTGAACTTCAACGGGCTGCGCCATCCGAAGCGCGACATGGTCTGGGTCGCGCTGGCCGGGCCAATGTCCAACTTCGTGCAGGCGATTGCCTGGGCGTTGTTAACGCTGGTGCTCGCGATGCTGACCGTGCAAGAGCCTTTTTTCTACCAGATGGCACGCGCCGGCGTGCTCGTCAATCTCGTGATGTGGGCATTCAACCTGTTTCCGCTGCCGCCGCTAGACGGTGGGCGAGTGCTGGTCGGCCTGTTGCCGTGGAAAGCCGGCAACATGGTGGCGCGGCTCGAACCGTATGGTTTTTTCATCGTGCTCGGGCTGGTGGTCGTCGGCGTGCTTGGCAAGCTTTGGTTGCTGCCATTGATGTCGGTGGGCGGGGCGATCATCAACGTGATCCTGTCGCCATTTCTTGCCATGTACCGATGATTCCATCGTGAAGAGTTCCATTAAGCCGCCCTCGTCCACTGTCCGCTGGCTGACCGGCATCACCACTTCGGGCACGCCGCACCTGGGCAACTATGTCGGCTCGGTGCGCCCGTCGGTGCGCGCAAGCAAAACCCCGAGCACCGAGAGCTACTACTTTCTGGCCGACTATCACGCGCTGATCAAGACTGGCGATCCGGCGCGGATCCAGCAATCAACCTTGGAGATCGCAGCGACCTGGATCGCCGCCGGCCTCGATTCAGAGCGCGTTGTGTTCTACCGCCAGTCGGACATTCCGGAGATTCCCGAACTCACCTGGCTTCTGACCTGCGTGGCCGGCAAGGGCTTGCTCAACCGCGCCCATGCCTACAAGGCCGCGGTGGACAAGAACAACGCCGCCGGCAACGACCCGGACGCCGACGTGAGCGTGGGCCTGTTCATGTACCCGGTGCTGATGGCGGCCGACATCCTGATGTTCAAGGCGCACAAGGTGCCGGTGGGGCGCGATCAGGTGCAGCACATCGAGATGGCGCGCGACTTGGCGCAAAGCTTCAACCATCTGTACGGGGAGCATTTCGTGCTGCCGGCGGCGGTGATCGAGGAGTCGGTGGCGACCCTGCCGGGCTTGGACGGCCGCAAGATGAGCAAAAGCTACGACAACACGATTCCGCTGTTCGCGCCGCCCGAGGCGATGCGCAAGCTGATCGCGGGCATCGTGACCGACTCGCGCGCGCCCGGTGAGCCGAAGGGGGCCGAGGGCTCGGCGCTGTTCCAGATTTATCAGGCGTTCGCGACCGCCGACGAGACCGATGCGCTGCGCAAGGCCTACGCTGACGGAATCGCATGGGGCGAAGCAAAGCAGATGCTGTTCGAGCGCATCGACCATGAGATCGCGCCGATGCGAGCGCTGTATCAGGAGTTGATGACCGACCCGGCACGGATCGAACGGACGCTCAAAGACGGTGCCGAAAAAGCTCAAGCGATGGCGCGGCCGTTGATCGCGGAGCTGCGACACGCGGTGGGTTTGCGCTCGCTGTCGACGCTGGGCTCACCAGGCCTAGCTGTTGCCTTCGCCACCGGCGAATTGCCATCTGTTGCGCTGGCAGTGCCGCGAGGATTGGCGGCGGCAACTGAAAAAAATCGACCGCTGCCGGTATTCAAGCAATACCGCGAGACCGACGGCCGCTTCTATTTCAAACTCGTCGCAGACGGCCGCACTTTGCTGCAAAGCACCGGCTTCGAAGCGCCGAAGGATGCTGGTCAGGCGATCGCATCGATCAAGCGCGACGGCGTTTTGGCGCTGGATCGGCTGCCGGCCGAGCTGGAACTCGCCGGCGGCGTGACTCGGGATGAAGTGCTGGCGGCGCTGCAATCGATGGAAAGTCAAAGCGTCTAAGGTGACGCCGTTCAGACGTCGTGCTTGTAGCCTGCTTCGCGCTGGGCTCGTATTGCAAGCACGAACACGACTTCGACCGCCTCCACAAATCGGTATAGCGCCACATAGCCGCGCGAGCCGCGGCCGATGACGAGTTCCCGTTTTCCGCCGCCGGCCGGCCGGCCGATCAACGGACTGGTCCTCAAAAGTTGCAGCGCCTGCACGATGCCTGCGATGCGCGCTGGAGCCGAACCCACGTCGAACTGGCTGATGTGGTCGAAGATGCGGTCGAAGTCGTCGGAAACCTCTGGCGCCAACTCAATTCGGGCCATTCAGGCGGCTCGGCCGGCTGGTTTTTTCACGGCCGGCCGTAACGGCCGTTCGCCGCGCGAGCGGGCCTCCAGATACGCACTGGCTTCGTCCAACGAAACGGTCTTGCCGGTCGCCAGGATTTTCGCCCAGCGCTTGTCCGCGACCGCATGGAAGTCAGCGTCCAGTTCGGCTTGCTCGACGGTGCGCGCGATTGCATCGACGATGAAGGCATGCGCGGTCTTGCCAGCGCGCTGCGCAGCGGCGCCAACGCGGTCCTTCAAGTCGTCTTCAATTCGTATCGTGGTTGTAGACATCGCTCACCTTTCCAAGTCGAACAGAGATCGTAGCACAAACGTGCTACTTGATCCACGCCAACCGCTTCCCGACACGGAAAGCAGCCGTGTCCTAGACTGGCCAAGAGGAGCAAAGCAAATAAAGCAACGCACTACGTCGAGGCAGCAGCTTCGATCGATTTGCCAGCGCCCGTTCACCGGCCCGTCATCAACTACTGGAGACTCGAATTGCTCATCCCCCGCCAACCCGTTCCCGCCCTCACCGTTCCGACGTTCGCGCACGGCGAGTTCGACCTGAAGGGCGACGGCGCAGACAAATTCAGTCTCGTCGTGTTCTATCGCGGCCTGCACTGCCCGATCTGCCTCAAGTACCTGCTCGAGTTGGGCCGGCTGCTGCCCGAGTTCGAGAAGCGCGGCGTCAAGGTGGTTGCCATTTCGAGTGATGAGAGGGAACGCGCGCAGGCGATGGCCGACAAGGTCAAGGTCGAAGGCCTGCGCTTTGGCTACGACCTGAAGCTGTCAACCGCTCGCGAGTGGGGCTTGTACATCAGCACTTCGCGCGGCAAGACGTCGGTCGGGATCGAGGAGCCGAAGCTGTTTTCCGAACCGGGCATCTTCATCGTGCGGCCAGACGGCACGCTGTACTACGGCGCGGTGCAGACCATGCCGTTCGCGCGGCCGCATTTCGACGACCTGCTCGGCGCAATCGACTTTGCGATCTCGAAGGACTATCCTGCGCGCGGCGAGTACACCGGAGAGGTCTGAGCCAACGTCCGGGTCGGCGCCAGACGCCGGCGCGCCGCTTCAGGCACCCGGCTTCGCGCTGCCGCCGCTGCCCATGCTTCGAATCACGGCTTTGGCCAGCGCGCCGAAGTCGTCCATGTTGAAGTCGTACTCCATGTTCGGGTTCGGGTCCGGCGGGCCTTGCGGCCCCCATTCATCCGGACGCCGCACGAAGGCGGTGCGAAAGCCGGCTTGGTGAGCGGCGTTCAGGTCGAAGTTGTGGCAGGCCACCATCAGAATCTCGCCAGGATCGACCGCGAGCCAGTGCGCTGCGGTCGCATAGGCCTCCGGATGCGGTTTGTAGATACCCATCATCTCGCACGAGATGATCGCGTCCCAATGCAGCGCATTCTTGCGCGAGACGTCGATCACGAGCGCGGTCGGCAGCATGGTGAACGACACCACCGGCAGCGCGCGGCGCAAGGTGTTGAGCGCCGGCGCGAAGTCGGGCCAGGCGTCCACTTCATGCCAGGCGCGCCAGATCGTGTGCCGCTGCTCCGGCGTGAGAGCTCCCAGGCCGAAAGTGGAAAGCGATTCGTCAAGCGCCTTGCGATGCACGTCGTCCATGTTGAAGGCCGGACCACGTTGGCCGACGATGCCGTTCATCGTGCGCTTGCGCCAGTCGTTGACGAGCGCATGCCAATCATCTTTCGGCCGCTGCCCGCGCACCACTCTCATCAGGGTCCGCACGAGGCTCGCGTGCCAGTCGAGCACGGTGCCGCCAGTGTCGAAGGTGACCGCGCGCAGTTTCATAGTGGCTCCAGTTGGAAAGTCATTGGCGACCCGGAAGTCGCACCCGCGCCTTCTTGCCGCCCCAGCCGTATTGCTGGTCCCGGCCCTGCACTTGCACGTCGATGACGCCGGGCGGGATCGACACGCCATGCAGATCGCGGGTGAACGGCTGCTCACCCGCATGGTCGTGCCCGAGTTCGCGCACACCGAAGACCTTGCCGCCCTCGCCCATCACGCGGAAGGCGTCGGCATAGCGCGAGGGTGAGTCGTAGGGCGAGGAGACGGTGACCTCGAAGTCGAACGTGGTCGGGCCGCGCGGCTGCACCTTGACGGACACCACGTCTGGATACTTTTTATTCGCCACGTCCGCGGGCGCCGCCGCGCCAACCGGAAAGCAGGCGAGTGAGAACGCGAGCGACAAGGCGAATGTGGAAGCCGGGAGCGCGAGGCGGCCCGCCCGACAGGAATGTTCTGGCATGACGGCTTTCATGATAGTTGCCCGATGGCGCGCGCGCCATCCGCGACGGCTGAAACGGGACGGCCGGCTCCAGCAGGAGCTTTGGTTCGGGCTTTGCCTGGCTGCGGGCGCCGGCCCGGTCCGATGCTCTGTCGGGGCCATCAAGCGCCCGGTGCAACCAACGCAATGGCCTCAACGTCGCCTTTCTTGATCGGGCCGCGCAGGGCATGTTTGATGATCCACCGAGTATGGGGCCCGGCTCCGGCGTTCCAACGCGACAGCAGCGCCATCGCTTCGGCGCGATGGTCCTTCAGCAGATCGCCCAGGTGGTTCGCGACCGACTTGCGCACGAACAGCGACGGATCGGACTTGAGGTTGTCCAAAATCGCCTCGATCGTCTCTGTGTGATCGTCAAACAGGTCAATCCGTTGCGCCCAGGGCAGGCGTGGACGCGGGCCTTCGCTGGCCAGCCGTCGAAGATGAAAGTTGGCGCTCCTCGACCAGCGCTTCAAGATCTCCAACGTGGCCGCGGGTTGCGCAACGAGGAACGGCCGGATCGCATATTCGCCCGTGTGGCGCTTGGTCAGCTCACCGATGAAGTCGAGCGACAAGTCGAATTCGCGCCTACCGTATTTCTCGACATAGCGCGCCACCGGCATCAGCCAGTACCCCTCCTTGAACATGCCGGTTTCGTGCGGATTTTCCGGGCCCAGGATTTCGGAAAATATGGCCAGTGCCCGCCGGTAGTCGCTGGGCAACTGGCGCGCCAGCGCATCGGCCATCGTGTCCACTCGCTGCTTGAGCTCCTGGCCTGCGATCGCGCTCGCGATCTCGCGCACGAACGCCGGACCGTGAAAGTCGGGATGGTGCGGGCCGATCTTGTCGGCAAGCGATGCGGCGAGCTCGGCATCGAACCAGTCCTTGAGGGCCTTGGGCCTTGCCAATAGGTTCACTTCCACGGAAACACGACGATGCCAGCTCCCAAGGTTGTCTGCGCATGGTTGTAGTCGATCAGGCTGGCACCGTAACCGCTCGTGATCTGCACGTACCCCTTGAGCGCATTGGCGATCGGCCAGGCCCAGTCGAGTTGCAGAAAGCCGCGCCCGGATCCGGCATGGCGGCCGAGGGCCGACAAGACGTGGCCATCGCGCGCGTACGTCAGGCGCGCATCGCCCGAGCCCATGAACCTGCGGATGTCCGGGTTGTCGTCGTCCATTGCGCTCTCCGGCAGGCGCCACCAGGGGCGCACCAGCAGCGACCAGTCGCCGCGCTCGAAGCCGAACTGCGCATAGGCGCGATTCCAGCTACGGGACAGCGGCAGGCCGTTTCCGTTGGACTGGTGCACGATGCCGAGGTTGAGCATGCGCCAGCGCCAGCCGAGCAGGTCGACGCCAGTGCGCAGCGACAGGAACGCTTCCGGTTCGTAGTCGGTGGTGCGAAACGGGGAGGATTGCTTGCCGTCGTAGACCTGCCAGTACGACTGCTGCGTATACGCGAGCCATAGGTCGCCGTTGTTTCCGAACAGGTTTTCGAGCGCCTTGATCTTGAGGCTGAGCTGGTACTTCGCTTCCAGCTTGTCGACCGAGCGCGCGGTGCTCACACTGTGGCCGGCGGCCGGGCTGCTGGGTAGCGCATTGGTGTTCGAGGTGAAAACCACGGGCAGCAGGTAGTTGAGCTTGTGCGGCAGCAATTTGAAGATGCCGCGTTTGTCGGCGGGATCGAGCTCCCAGGCGGCAGACAGCCTCGAGGTCGTTCCCACCGCTTCATCTTGCGGCGCATCGGGCGCTGGTCCGATCACCGCGGGCGCGCTCGTCAAGGGCAAAGCGGGCGCGCGGCGCCCGTTAGCGCGGTCGTAGCAGGCCAGGCGCAGCACATCATCCTCGAGGGCGGGGCAGTCGGTGTCGGCGGTGGCCGCGTTCGCGGCAAGCAGCAGCACCGCGCCGGAAGCGACGCGCAAGACCGCTCGGGCGGACGTTTTCAACATCATGATCAGGTAGAGAGTCTCAGCGCGCGCGCGACGATGGCGCGCCACGCTGGTCCAGGGCCAACGCGCTGCGATCTTCGCGCTGGGAAGCGCCGTGCACGCTTGCCGCAGCTTCGTTCGCTGGCCGAGCCGAGCGCGCCACCTTCAGATCGAACGGCCGGCTGGTCTCTCCGAAATGCACCGACAGGTGCGGATACGGCATTTCGATTTGCTCCTCGTCAAACCGGTTCTTGATGCGCCGGCGCAGTTCGCGCCCCACGCTCCACTGCTCGATCGGCACGGTCCTGATGCGCATCTTGATCACCACCGCTGACTCAGCGAAGTCGTCCACGCCGACCACTTCGAGTGGCGCGAGGATCTTGGGCGCGAACGCTTCGTCGGCCTGCAAGCCTTCGCCGATCTCACGCAACACGTCCATCACGCGGTCCACGCTTTCCTTGTAAGCGACGCCCAGGTCGATGACGTAGTAGGAGAACTTCTTGGTCAGGTTCGACAGGTCCGAGATCGAGCCGTTTTGCAGCACGTGCACCGTGCCGTCGAAGCCGCGCAGCACGGTGGTGCGCAGGTTGATCTCCTCGACCTGTCCGCCCTTGCCGTTGATGTTCGCGATGTCGCCCACTCGCAGGTGATTTTCGACGATGAGAAACACGCCCGCGATGATGTCCTTGACCAGGCTTTGCGCGCCAAAGCCGAGGGCGACGCTCACGACCGCACCGCCGGCGAGCAGCGGCGTCACGTCGACCCCAATGGTCTTGAGCGCCATCAGCGCCGCCACCGCGAGCACCGCCGCCGTCAGGGTCCAGCGCAACAGGCGCGCGGTGGTTTCGATCCGTTTGCGTCGATCGAGCCGCTCGGCCAAGGTCAATTCGTTTTTGGCCAGCGCATCGGGCAAGGTCCGCGCGATCACCGCCGCGGCATGCACCAGCACCCAGGCGCTGCCGAGGATGAACAGCAGTTCCACGCCCGGCCCGCGCAACCAAACCGCGACTTCTTTCCAGGTCAGCTTCGGAATGCCCTCGATGCCGACGCCATACAGCATGACGACCACCGCGACCACGAACGACACCAGCGCGAACATGCGCCCGAGCCAGCGGCCGAGCCAGTCGGCCCAGTTTTCAACCGAGCCGATGCCACCTTCGTCGCCTTCGGCCGAACGCGGCACGCGCTTGAGCATCCGGCGCAGCAGCCAGAACAACAGCCACAGGACAGCCAGCACCGCCACCAGCGTCAGAACCGATGGGAGCATGCTTGCAAAGGATATTTCGTTCATTGTCAAAAGAGGTCGCTAAAGCCGATTGCCGCGCCATCGGCGCGATGGGCAACCATTCGCCGGGTCTGGGAAAAACCATCGCGGCGCGCAAGCGAGGTGGCGCCGACCGCTCTTGGTAGGCGCAAAACTCGGCCGCCACCCCCCTGCAGACGGTTGCAAGGTTGAAAAATGGCAGACTTTTTGGCCGCCTGCGCAAGTGTAGTCTGCGCAGTATGCTACACATTCGATAGCAAACACCAAAATGAATGGCGCGCACATCTCGCCGCCCGGTGGCGAGTCAGAACAGCGTCACACTTCGCAACCCGGGGTCAAAAGCCCGACTGGTACGTCTTCGACCGATGCGGATAGACGTCGTAGGTCGTGCCATTGACGGTGATCGTCTCGGCCTTGAACATCAACTCCTTGGGGTCCTTCGAGCGGTGCCCGGACACGATGACGGTGTCGCCGACCTTGGCAAAGCCCGCCACGAACCCTGCGCGCTCGGTCGGCCCCGGCGCTGCCAGGTCGACCTCCCAAAGCCCCTGCGCATTGCGCAACGCGACGTGTGCATGCGGGTTGCCCAGATGAATCTTTTCGAGCGTGCCCGACATCTGAGTCTCTTCGGCTTCGGTCCAGGCCCACGCGTGATGCGC
>JBDTRV010000009.1:0-14851 GCA_039931475.1 Burkholderiales bacterium
TGCGCGGCGACAAGGAAGACGGCCACGGCACCGAAGCGACGATGACCCGCGAGCAACTTCTGACCGACCCCGAGCAGGCGGCCGACTTCGTCAAGAGAACGCAACTCGACGCGCTGGCGATCGCGATCGGCACCAGCCACGGCGCCTACAAGTTCAGTCGCAAGCCGACGGGCGACATCCTCGCGATCGACCGCATCAAGGCGATCCACAAGCGGATTCCGAACACGCACCTGGTGATGCACGGCTCCTCCTCGGTGCCGCAAGACTTGCTGGAGATCATCCGCAAGTACGGCGGCGACATGAAGGAAACCTACGGCGTGCCGGTCGAGGAAATCCAGGAGGCGATCAAGTTCGGCGTGCGCAAGATCAACATCGATACCGACGTGCGCCTCGCGATGACCGGCGCCATCCGCAAGTATTTCGCCGAGCATCCCGACAAGTTCGACCCGCGCGACTACCTTAAACCCGCGCGCGAAGCGGCCAAGCAGATTGCGAAGCAGCGCTACGAGCAGTTCGGCTGCGCCGGGCAGGCCAGCAAGATCAAGGGAGAGAGCCTGCAGGTGGTGGCCGGCAAATACGCCAAGGGCGCGTTGGAGCAGATGGTCAACTGATCCTCTCGCCGGCGCCTCGCGGCGCTGGCCGATCACCGTCGGATCGCAGGTGGAGAAAGCCGCTGTTCGACCGGTTTTTACAAACAAAAACCGCCACTGGCGCTCGCCTACTGGTGATTTTCAGCTACGCAAAACATAGCAAATGAAGTTTCCCCCCACTTTTACCCGGTCCTGGCCCATGCGCTCAAAACTCGTGGGCGCGCTGGTCGCGTTGGTCGCGCTGTCGGCCGCGTCGGCCGCATCTGCCGCTGCCCCGGCTCAGGCCAAGAAGTCCAATTCAGCTTCCGCCTGCGGCACTCTAAAAAAAGGCGCGTTGGGCAAGCCGGTCAGCGGCTTCGACGTGAAGGGCGCATCGATCGAATCGGTCAAGCCGTCCGCCCCGGAATCCAGCAGTCAGTGCACCCTTGTAGGCAAGCTGGCGGGCGAGCGCGCTGCGGCGCCGGTGCGGTTCCGGCTGGAACTGCCCAAGGATTGGAACCGGCGTGCCGTGCAGTTCGCGGCCGGAATCGACGCGCCGCACGACGTGGTCGATCCGCAGGCCGCGCTGGCCGCCGGGTTTGCACCGTACGGCCCGCTCGATGCCGGCGTTGCCGCCACCGCCCAGCGCCGCCTGCGCGACGTAGCCGCCGAGCTGCTCGCACGCCGCTACGGCCGGCTGACCGACCAGTTCTACCTCGTCTCCGGACCTGGTGGCGGCATGGCCGCCGTGGCGCTGGCGATCGGCGATCCGCGCGCGTTTCGCGGTGTTCTGGCCGACGCTCGTGAACCGTCAGGTGGTACCGCCGGTGCGGAAAAAGCGGCCGAAGGCCCGGACGCGAGCAAGACCGCGAACTTCGGCTCCTACGCCAACAAGATCTTGATCGCGGCGCCGCCCGTTGCATCAAGCGCTGCCGCCGAACCGGCGTTGATCAGATGGTTTAGCGATTACGCCACCCAGACCGGTCAACGCTCGGCCGACCATTTCTTGCGCGTGCTGCGCCTACCTGCCGATGCAGCTCAAACACAGGCCGGCGCGAAGGTCGATCGGCTCACCCCGTTGGCGGTCTGGGCCGAAGTGGGGACGGCCCCGCCGGACGCGACCTCGCTGATGCAACGCTGATCACCAGAGCGCCGGACCGGCCTCGCGCTTTCCAGCAACCCGCTTTGTCGCTGTCATGCTGCGCTTTACCACCACGTTCTTGCTGCTGTTGGTGCTGTTGTTCGTCGGGCAGCTCACCTGGCCAGTGCAGGCATGGCTGGTGCAGCCATGGACGGCATTTCTCGCCACCGCGGGCGCGACGGTGGTGCAACTGTTCGATCCGGCGGTTATCTCGCACGGAAAGGTGCTGCAGCACGCGGAAAGCGGCATCGGCGTCTCGATCGAAGCCGGCTGCAACGGGGTCGAAGCATGTTTGATGCTGCTGGCCGCGCTGTTGGCCTGGCCGGCCAGTTGGTCGGCACGGCTGGTCGGCATCGGCGCCGGCTTTCTCGCGATTCAGCTCGTCAATCTGGTGCGCATCATCACGTTGTTTTACCTGGCCGGCTGGAATGCCGACGTGTTCCGCTTCGCCCATCTGTACCTCTGGCAGGCGCTGATCATGCTGGACGTGCTCGTGGTCTGGCTGCTCTGGATGCGCTGGGTCGCGCGCACCCAAGCGCGGGCCGGCGTGGCCGCTGACGCTTCGCATCGTGAGCCGCGCGCCGCGTAACGCCCAGCGCAGGGCGATCGGCTCGATTGGCGGCTTTTTCGCCCGCGTTTTGCTGTTCTTCGCCATTGCGCTGGCACTCTGGTACGCGGCCCGCCAGTGGGTCGTGCTGCCGCCCGCGTGGCTGGCCGAGCATGTGATGGGCTGGGCCTTTCCGCATTGGGTGCGGGGTGCGGAAGCGGCGGGCGACGTGCAGACCCTGATCACCGCGCTGACGGTGGCGGCGCCCGACGGCCGCATTGGCGAAGTGACGGTCGAGGCGGGAGCCCTCAAGTACGCCTATGGCGCGCCACTGCTCGCGGCGCTGCTGTTCGCGACGTGGCCGCGTGGGCTTGCGTGGAAGCTGCCGCTCGGCTTGCTGCTCTTGTTTCCATTTCAGGCTTGGGGCATCTGCGCGGAGTGGTTGGTCCATGTCGCGGTGCAGCTTGGCCCGGCGGTGGCGGACCAGGCCGGCTTCGGCGCGTTCGCGACCAACCTGATCGGAGCGGGCTACCAGCTCGGCTTTCTGATCCTTCCCAGCCTGACGCCGGTGCTGATCTGGCTGGTGCTGGATCGCAGGCTGGTCGCGACCGTGTTGCTCGAAGGAGCACTTTCAGGATACGAAGCGCGGTAGCGCGACTTCCCATACGCTCCAGCGGCGCACTTTCCTTGGGGTCGAACCTACCTTTTCCGACCGCCACACCATCGTTTAATGCTAGGTAAAAGATAGCGTCCACGATTCCCACCATGGCGCTTACGTCTAGGCGATCATGGCTTCCCGGTCGCGCAGCCGGGTTCGCTATTATTGGTTTCAACGAAACGATCCCCGGGAGGGAGAGCGGACCGTGCTAAAGCAAGTCATTTTCAGCGCGCTGCGCGCCTGCTCACGCGGGTTTTTTCGCAGACTGCTCCCAGCCTTGGCGCTCGCGCCGGCACTGGCCTTTGCGCAATCGGCCGACATCGTCATCAACCATGCCGATTCACCGGATCCCGCCCCGGCCGGCGGCATCGTCAGCTACGCCGTCCGGGTCGACAACAACGGCCCCAATAACGCCGTCAACGTTCGGATCGCCGACACGCTGCCGCCAGGCTCTACGTTCATCAGTGCAACGCCGACGGCCGGTTCGTGCGCGGCGCCCGCGTCGGGCGTCGTCAGCTGCACGCTCGGAAACATCCCGTTCACGCAGCCTGTCACCACGTCGCAGACAGTGACCGTCAGGGTCAGGCTGCCGGTGGCGGGTGTCTATACGAATACCGTGACCGCGACGAGCGACACCGCCGATCCGAACCCCGGCAACAACACGAACAGCGCCGAGAGCACGACCGCGGTCAGCGCGTCCGACATGCGCGTGGTGGCGACGGCAGCGGCAACCGTGACCGCAGGGCAGGTCTACAACCACACAGTGACGGCCAGTAATCTCGGACCCAACGCGGTTCCTTCTACAGGCACGGTGACGGTTTCGTTCATTCCGCCGTCGGGCGGTTCGATCAACTCCATTCCGTCCGGCACCGGATGGACCTGCACGCCCAGCGTCGGGTACCCGCGCAGCAGCAGCGCCGTGCCCATCGACTGCACCCGGGCCGGTCCGTTGGCGGTCGGGGCTTTGGCGCCCGTGTTGACCGTGCCCGCGGTTGCGAACATCGCAGGCTCGGTGAGCGCGGCGTTTGCAGTTTCATCGTCCATGCCCGACGGTGATGCGAGCAACAACACGGCGACCGTCGGCGTCACTTCGGGCCCGGGCTCCGACGTCCAGATCACCATGACGGCTTCCGCAACGACGGTCGTGGCTGGCACCAACGTCACCTACACACTGACGCCGCGCCACAACGGCGGCCAGGCGCCGGGCTCGACCGGCAGTGGCTTGATCACGGTCGTCGACACGTTGGGGGCAGGCCTGAGCTTCGTCTCCGTAAGCGGGTCCGGCTGGTCCGGCGGCAATTCGGGCCAGACGGTGACCTGTACACGTCCCGGGCCGTACACTGGCGGTAATTTCACGAACATGCCGACCATCGCGGTCGTCGCGACCGCAAGCGCTGCAGGCACACTGAGCAACAGCGTGACGATCTCGATCCCCGAGACCGACCCGACGCCGGCCAACAACACGGCAAGCGTCAACGTCACATCGACCAACAGCGCGGACTTGCGGATGAACAAATCTGCAAGCCTTAGCCCGGTCGTCGCAAACCAGGCGTTCACCTATTCGCTGTCGGTGAGCAACCTGGGGCCGCTTGCGACCGGCGCGGCCCAGGTCATCACGGTCAACGACACGATTCCGGCCGGCGTCACGATGACGGGCACGCTGACAGCCACCGGTTGGACCTGCAGCCCCAACAGCGGCTTCCCGATAGCGGGGCCGGTTCCGTTCAGTTGCACTCGCACCGGCTCCGTCGCCGTGAACGGAACCACGCCGCCGATCGTGATCCCAGTGACCATTCCCGTTGCATCCGGCGGCGCGATCAACAACACCGCGTGCACGTCGCTGTCGGGCGCGGGCCCGGTCGATTCGGCTTCGTCCAACGACTGCGCGAGTGCTGCAGTCACCGCGACCACGCAGCAGGCCGATCTGGTCGTCGATTCCAAGACCGCGGCCCCCGCCGCCGTCAACGCGGGCGATGACCTGACCTATGTGATTTCGGTGCGCAACGCCGGACCCAACCCGGCGACCAACGCGACTGTTACCGACACGCTAGCCAGCCTGATCAGCACGGGCGGCTTCCGCTCGGCCGTCCCGTCGCAAGGCAGTTGCAGTCCGAGCGGGGTGAGCAACGGCACCAGCATCACACTGAATTGCGACCTCGGCACGCTGAATTCCGGCGCCACCGCGACCGTCACAGTCGTCGTGCGCCCGCTCGTGACGGTAACTGCCATTCGCACCAACACCGCGACCATCAATTCGCCGGACGTGGGCGACCCGAACCGCTCGAACAACAACAGATCGGTCACGAGCCAGGTCACGGCGCTGGTCGATCTGCTGGCCACCAAATCCGCGACGCCCAGCCCGGTCATGGCTGGCACCCCGCTGACCTACGTGGCCACGGTCAGGAACAACGGTCCCTCGACCGCCGCCACCGTGACCGTTGTCGACACGTTGCCGTCGAATGCAGCGTTCGTGTCACTCGATGCGGTCTCGGGCACCGGCACCTGTCCGACGCCCCCGGCCGTCGGCCAGATCGGCGGCACGCTCAACTGCAGCTGGGCCTCGATCCTGACCGGGGTGCAGCAGACCGTCACCTACAGGGTGCGGCCGCTCACCGTGGCCGCAGGCGGCAATGTCTCGAACTCGGTCGCGGTCGCCACGGCAACGCAGGACCTGAACACCTCCAACAACAGCGCGAGCACGGCCACCCCGGTGACCGCGCCTCAACTCGACGTGCTGGTCAACAAGGCCGACAGCGTCGACCCGGTGACGCTCGGGCAAACGACCGAATACACGATCCTGATCAACAACGCGGGCCCTTCGGCGGCGACCAATGCGCGCTTGACCGACATCTTTCCGGCACCCGGATCAAGCGCGACGGCGGCCTTCAGCTACGAGGGCAGCTTGAGCGCCGACGCCGGCGGCACTTGCGTCGAGCCCCCGATCGGAACCACGGCCGGCACCTTAAGTTGCAGCTTCCCGACGTTGGCCTCCGGCCAGACCGCGACCGTCAGATACAGGATGACCGCACGGACGCTGACAACCGTCGGCGCGCTGACCGGCACGACGTTCAATGAAGCGTTCGTGGTCGTCGACGAAGCCGAGACGACGCTTGCCAACAACAGGGTCGTCCATGACACGACCGCGCGACGCTTCATCGAGAACGCCGATCTCGGAATCAGTAAGACGACCGCGGCGACTACGGCTTCACCGGGCGGCACCATCGACTACGTCCTCACGGCGACCAATTTCGGCCCGGCCGTGAGCACCGGCGCACAGGTGATCGATGTACTGCCTGCCGGCGTCAGCCTTGTGTCCGCGCCCGGCTGCACTAGCAGCGGTGGCACCGTTGCTTGCGCGGTCGGATCGCTCGGCGTCGGCGCCAGCAAGGCGTTCAACTTGCGACTGAGGCTCGATCCCGTCTACAACGGCGCCAAGCCCCTGGTCAACAATGCGACGATCGACGCGCCCGGCGACCCAGTGGCGGGCAACAACAGTTCGCCCGCCAGCACGCCGGTGGTCGGGCCGAACCTCGAGACCGCGGACATTGCCATAGCCAAGACCACTACGGCGAGCTTGGTCGCGCCTGGTGGCACGCTCGACTACGCACTCACCGTGACCAACCTCGGCCCGGACGTGAGCAACGGAGCAAGCGTCCGCGACGAGCTGCCGCCCGGCGTCAGCTTCGTCTCCGCGCCAGGATGCACTCACGCATTCAGTACCGTTACCTGCACGATCGGCGCTCTGGGTGTCAACTCGAGCAGGGTATTCAACCTGCGGGTGGTGTTGGACCCAATCTACAACGGCGCCAAGCCGCTGATCAACATGGCCACCGTCGATGCGCCGGGCGATCCGGCTACCAGCAACAACTCGTCTACGGCCAGCACACCAGTGATCGGCGCGAACCTGGAGACTGCGGACATCAGCATCGGCAAGACGACGACTGCGAGCACGGTGGCGCCGGGCGGCACGATCGACTACCTGTTGACGGTGCGCAATCTTGGCCCGGACGTGAGCAACGGCGCGACCGTCGAAGACACGTTGCCTGTCGGCGTCAGCTTCGTTTCCGCGCCGGGTTGCACGGAGGCGGCCGGCGTGGTCAGTTGCGCGGTCGGCAATCTGGCGCTGAACGGGGCAAAGACCTTCGATCTGCGGCTCAAGCTGGACCCTATCTACAACGGGACCAAGCCGCTTGTGAATACGGCGAGCGTCGATGCGCTGGGTGATCCGATCATCGGCAACAACAGCTCATCGGCGAGCACCCCGGTCGTTGGCCCGAATCTGGAGAACGCCTACATCAGCATCACAAAGACGACCAGTGCGACCACGGTCGCGCCCGGCGGAACCATTGACTACGTGTTGACGGTGACCAACCTCGGTCCTGATGTGAGCAACGGCGCGACCGCCAAGGACACATTGCCCGCCGGTGTCGCTTTCGTGTCCGCGCCGGGTTGCACCGAAGCCGCCGGCGTGGTGAGTTGCGCGGTCGGCAACCTTCCGTTGAACGGCACCAGGACTTTTGATTTGCGGCTCGAGCTCGATCCGATCTACAACGGTGCGAAGCCGCTCGTGAACACTGCGACCGTCGACGCGCCGGGAGACCAGGCGATTGGAAACAACAGCTCATCCGCCAGCACACCGGTTGTTGGTCCAAACCTCGAGAACGCGAACCTTTCCATCAGCAAGACGACCACCGCGACCTCGACGGCGCCGGGCGGCACGATCGACTACGCGCTGACCGTTACCAATCTCGGCCCCGACGCGAGCAACGGTGCGACGGTCAGGGACACGCTGCCTACAGGCGTCAGCTTCGTTTCGGCGCCCGGCTGCACCGAAGCCGCCGGTGTGGTCAGCTGCGGGGTCGGCAACTTGCCATTGAATGGAACGCGCAGCTTCAATCTCCGGCTCAAACTCGACCCGATCTACGCCGGCGCGAAGCCGCTCGTGAACACCGCGACGGTCGACGCGCCGGGAGATCCGATCGTCGGCAACAACAGTTCGTCGGCGAGCACCCCGGTCGTTGGCCCGAATCTTGAAAACGCCGACATCGGCATCACCAAAACGACGGCTGCCACGACGGTCGCGCCGGGCGGAACCATCGACTATGTGTTGACGGTGACCAACCTCGGTCCTGATGTGAGCAACGGCGCGACCGTGAAGGACACGTTGCCAGTGGGTGTCAGCTTCGTCTCGGCGCCCGGTTGCTCCGAGGCAGCCGGAGTCGTGAGTTGCGCGGTGGGCAACCAGGCACTGAACGGCACGAAGATGTTTAATTTGCAGCTCAAGCTCGATCCGATCTACAACGGCGCGAAGCCGCTGGTCAACAGCGCGACGGTGGAAGCGCCAGGCGATCCGAGTACGAGCAACAACGGCGGTTCGGCGACGACGCCGGTGGTCGGCCCGAATCTGTTCAATGCGGATCTGGCGCTCGCCAAGACCACCACGGCCACGATTGTGGCGCCAGGCGGCACCATCACATACGCACTCACGGTGACCAACGGCGGGCCGGACGCCAGCGATGGCGCCACGGTGATCGACCCGTTGCCCGCGGGCACGAGTTTCGTCTCTGGCGCCGATTGCGGTGTTCCGATCGGCACGACCATCCGCTGCGCGGTCGGTCCATTGGCCAATGGCGCGAACAAGGCGTTCAACATCGTGCTCAAGCTCGACAACATTTATGCCGGCGCGAACCCCCTCGTGAACAACGCCACCGTGGATGCGCCAGGCGATCCGAACACGGGTAACAACGGTGGTTCTACCTCGACCCCGGTGGCCGGCCCAAATCTGCTGAACGCCGATCTGGCGCTGGTCAAGGCCACGGCAGCGACCACGGTCGCGCCAGGAGGCACGATCGACTACACGATCGCGGTCAGCAACAACGGGCCTGATGCCAGCGACGGCGCGACCGTGAGCGATCCGCTGCCCGCCGGCACCACCTTCGTGTCGGGAGCCGGTTGCAGCAACGCCAGCGGCACCTTGAGCTGCGCAGTCGGACCCCTGGCCAATGGCGCGAACAGGGTGTTCGACATTCGGCTCAAGCTAGACAACGTCTACGCTGGGGCCAATCCGCTGGTCAATGCCGCCACCGTGAACGCACCGGGCGATCCGGTCACTGGCAACTACGGCGGGTCCGCGTCGACATCCGTGGCTGGACCGAACCTGTTCAACGCCGACCTGTCGCTCTCGCTCACCACGACAGCAACTACTACCGCGCCGGGCGGCACCATTCCGTACGTGCTCACCGTCGCCAACAACGGACCCGAGGCCAGCGATGGCGCAACGTCGAGCTTCACGTTGCCGGCCGGCACGAGCCTTGTCTCAGGAGCGGGCTGTACTGCAGTCGGCACCAGCGTGAGTTGCGCGGTCGGCCCGCTTGTCAACGGCGCCAACAAAGTCTTTGACGTTCAGATCAAGCTGGACAACAACTACGGCGGCGCGAATCCGCTTGTGCTCGCCGCCACGGTCGCGGCGCCCGGCGATCCGGTGCTGCCGAACAACGGCGCGCAAGTCAGCACGCCAGTGGCCGGCCCGAACCTGTTCAATGCCGACCTGGCGCTGACGATCACGACGACCGCCACCACGGCTGCGCCGGGCGGCACGATTCCCTACGTGCTGACGGTCACCAACAACGGCCCTGAGGCAAGCGATGGCGCAACGTTGAGCTTTACGTTGCCGGCCGGCACGAGCTTTGTGTCCGGAGCGGGCTGCACCGCGGTCGGCACCTCCGTCAGTTGCTCGGTCGGGCCGCTCGCGAATGGCACGGCCAGAGCATTCAATGTACAACTGAAGGTCGACAACAACCATGCTGCCTCGACCCCGGTCGTGGTCGCTGCCACTGTCACCGCGCCGGGCGATCCGATGCTTGCGAACAACAGCGCGTCGGTCAGCACGCAGGTGCAGGCAGGGCGTCCGGCCGGCATCCCGACGTTGTCGGAATGGGGGCTGATTCTGCTCGCGGGGATGGTCGTTTTTGGGGTGGCTCTGACGCGTCGGCGTAGGGGCAGAAGCGAAGCGTCCGTCGGGGTTGAACCAACGAGTAAGTGACGGGGCTTGGTGCGCCGGTCGAGCCCCGCGGCGGAAACCTGCTTCGCTAGACCGGCACACGTGGGGTCCGGGAAAGCGGGGTGCCGACACGATCCTGCTCTATGCTGGCGAAGAGCCGGCGAGCGTTGTCGGCCAGATGCCGCGCTTTCACCTTCCAAGTCTTGCACCATGACCCCCCTGCACACTACGTCTCTTAAAAGCCTGCCGTTGCTCGCCCGAGGCAAGGTGCGCGATAACTACGCGGTCGGCGATGACCGCATCCTGATGGTGGCGAGCGATCGGCTCAGCGCGTTCGACGTCGTCATGGCCGATCCGATTCCGGGCAAGGGCCAACTGCTCACGCGGATGGCCTTGTTCTGGTTCGACAAACTTGGCGCGATCTGCCCCAACCATCTGACCTCAGGCGATCCGGCAAGCGTGGTGAGCGAGGCCGATGCGCCGCTCATCGAAGGCCGCGCGATGCTGGTCGAGCGACTCGAGCCGGTTCCGGTGGAAGCCGTCGTGCGCGGATATCTGGCCGGCAGCGGTTGGCAGGAGTATCAGCAGTCGCGGTCGGTCTGCGGCGTGCCGTTGCCCGCGGGCTTGAAGAACGCGAGCCGGCTGCCCGAGCCGATCTTCACACCGGCGGCCAAGGCGCGAGCCGGCGAGCATGACGAGAACATCACCTTCGAACGCATGGTGCAGATGATTGGCTTGGGGCGCGCCGATGCGATCCGAAGCACCAGCATCCGCCTGTACCAAGCGGCCTGTGACATCGCGGCCGACAAGGGGCTCATCATCGCGGACACCAAGTTCGAGTTCGGCATCGACAAGAACGGTCAGCTCGTGTTGATGGATGAAGTGCTGACACCCGATTCTTCGCGGTATTGGCCGACCGAAGGTTATGAGGCCGCGCTTTCCGCCGGCAGCAATCCGCCGAGCTTCGACAAGCAGTTCGTGCGCGACTGGCTGCTCACGCAGCCGTGGAACAAGGCTCCGCCGCCACCGGCACTGCCGGCCGAGGTGATCGAAAAGACCGCCGCGAAATACCGCGAGGCGTTGGCGCGGCTCGAGGGTTGATCCGCGGTGGGCTGGCCGGTCGGGTTCCGAAAAAGTACTCGCTTCTGAAAACGCCGCCCCACAGGAGAGTCAGATGACTAGGCCCTACGCCACCGAACAACCCGACCGAGCCGACGTCGATGCGATGGCTGGCCCGGTGGTCGTCGACTTCGGCACCAATTGGTGCGGTTTCTGCAAGGCAGCGGCGCCGGCGATTGCTGCCGCGCTGGCGAAGCACCCCGGCGTGCGGCACATCAAGGTCGAAGACGGCAGCGGCCGCGCGCTGGGCCGGTCGTTCAAGGTCAAGCTCTGGCCGACGCTGGTGCTCATGAGAGACGGGCAGGAGGTCGCGCGATTGGTGCGGCCGCAGGATTCGGAGGCGGTCGAGCAGGCGCTGGCGCGGATCCAGGGCGGCGAATAGGCGCACCGGCGGTCGCGCGTATTGGTGCGAACGCGCACGCTGGTCAGTGTGGACAGTCGAAATCTCATAAGAAATCGGTGTCACCGCCCGCCCAGTAAAGATATCCAGCTACTAAATATGTAGCGAAAAAAGCGGAAAACCGATTTCGTCAGGCAGCCAGTCGTTCGGGGAATCGCTACATCGCGCTCTCAACATAAGGCGCTGTTTCGTCGTATTCGACCGGGAAAGAAAAAAGCCCGCTACCGTTCGGGTAGCGGGCTTTGCTCGCGGTGTCTGGTGGCGCTTCACGGACTCGAACCGCGGACCTGTGGATTATGATTCCATCGCTCTAACCGACTGAGCTAAAGCGCCATTTTGTGCAGCCGACGATTATAGCCGCCGCCGAGCGCGATCACCGCGTTCTTGCGATGCCGGCAGCGACGGTCCCTTGAACCCGAAACCTGGAGGCAAATCATGGCAGAAGCCAATAGCGCCGCGCAGGCCGAGCCGGCCGAGCCGGCCGTCTCGTACTCGACCGACGGCGCCGTCGCGCTCGTCACGCTGAACCGGCCGCAAGCGCTCAACAGCTTCACGCGGCGGATGCACGAGGAGTTGTGGGGCGCGCTCGATCGGGCCGAGGCTGACCCGGCGGTGCGCGCGCTGGTGCTCACGGGCGCGGGTCGCGCCTTTTGCGCGGGTGCCGATTTGTCCGAATTTGACTTTGCTCCCGGCCCCGATCTGGTGGAACGGGCCAATCCGGGCCCGGTGATCGAGCAGGCGTTCAACCCAACGGCGCGCCGATTCGCGGCGCTTGGCATGCCAACGGTCGCGGCGGTCAACGGGGTGGCGGCGGGAGCAGGCGCATCCCTTGCGATGTGCTGCGATGTCGTGATCGCGGCGCCGGCGGCGAGTTTCATCCAGGCGTTCAGCAAAATCGGCTTGATCCCAGACGCTGGCGGCTCCTGGCTGCTGGTCGAGCGGCTCGGTCTGGCACGTGCGACCGCGCTGGCCATGACCGGAGACAAGCTCTCCGCCGCGCAAGCGAAGGAGTGGGGAATGATCTGGGACGTGGCCGACGATCCGCTCGCGGCGGCGCTTGAATTCGCGCAGAAGCTCAGCGTGATGCCGACCAAGGCGCTGGTCGCGACGCGCCAATTGTTGCGCGGCGCGGCCACCCGTAGCTTCGACGACCAACTGGACGCGGAGCGCGACATGCAAACCGCCCTGGGCCGCACCCACGACTACATCGAGGGCGTCACCGCGTTTCTCGAAAAGCGCCCGCCGAAGTTCAACGGTCAGTAGGTGAGGATCGGATCGCGAATGCCGCGAACCGAGCAAAAAAATGCCCCATCGTTGGGGCATGAAAGGTATGGAGCGAGGCCGTGTACGGCCTCGCGTGATGGCTTATCTGGCAGCTTGCCACCGTTCACAAGGCATCGATCCGGCGGCGCCTGATCCAGCAGACGAACGGGAGCGTGCTTCGCCGGTCAGGTGGCCTCGCCCACTGCAGGGCGAAGGGCAAAAGCCGAGGTTCCAGCCGAGCAAAGCCTAGGTTGCGATTACTTCTCGCCCTTGGCACGCTCGGTCGAATCGGTTTCCCAGACGTTGGTTTCCACATCGACCTTCTTGCCCATCTGGGTCGCGGGGTCGAGGTCGATCTGCACTTCGTAGCTGTTCTTGCCTTTGACGATCTCGTATTCGACGTAGTCCTTTTCCTTGTCGTTAACCGAGGTGACTTTGTAGCCCATGTCCGCGAGCTTCTTGAGGTAGTCGGCGGGCTTCATCGGGCCGGCCAGCGCCTTTTCAAGCTTGTCTTTCTCGCCGGTCCAGTCCTTCATGTAACGACGGTCGCTGTAGCGGCCTTCCGGGTCCGCCGCGAGTGGGCTCGCATGGGCGTATTTTTCATCCTTCAGCATCTTCTCGGTGCCTTCGGCCTGCCACATGTTGGTGGTCACGTCGACTTTGGTGGCCTTAGGTGCGTTGTCCTTGAAGTCGAGCTGCACTTCGTAGCTTTTCTTCCCCTTGACGATCTCGTATTCGAGGTAGTCGGGCTTGTCGGCATTGATGGCCGAGACTTTGTAGCCGTGCTTTTCGATGATGCTGCGGTAGTCGGCGCGGTTCTGGCCGGCCTTCAGTGCTTCTTCCAGCTTGTCTTTCTCGCCATGCTCCGCCTTCATGCGGGTGCGCGAATTCATCGGCGCGGTCGCGGGAGCGACCACCACCGGCGCGACGATCACGGCGTCGGGTTTTTTCGCGCTATCGGCGGGCGGATTGGCTGCTGGGGCGCTTTGCGTGGTTTGCGCAAGAGCGGGGATCGACAGCGCGGCCAGCGCGGCAACGAAAATGACTGAACGGGTTTTCATCTGAATTTCCTTGAACTGTTGGAACGAAAATCAGCCGACTCGATGGCGTGCCGCGGCACGGATCGAAACGGTTGCTGAATAGTAGGCAGGCAACGCGCCAGCAGGCCTTCGCCCAGGCCGTGCCTGCCTGTAGGACTCTGCCGCAACTGCTTTTTCGCCGGCAAGCCACATGGCGGGGCGCCGGCGACTTCGAGTACGGTCGCGTCGACCTCATCAACTGTTGGGCGGGCGTCAAACTGTCATCAAAATGAACATCAAATCCACTTTCATCGTCATGGCCTCGGGCTGCCTGTTGCTCTCGGCTTGCGGTTCGCGGCCAAGCTTGACCGAACTGCCGCCTGAAGTTCAGGTCGCTTGTCCGTCGCAGCAGTTCCCGGCTTTTCTCGACTCTTTCGCCGATAGTATCGCGCTGCAAGAGGCCTTCACCCGGTTCCCGCTGCAGGCGCGGCATTTGCGCGCTAGTGGGCGTTCCGATCCAGTGCCGGTGGACGAATGGTTGAACCGCTCCCAAGTCCGCTTTCCGTTGATCCCACCGCGCGGCGAGCGCCGGACAACAGCGTTGATCGTCGATGTTCGCGACGCTTCGACCACGGTTGCCACGGCGACCTTGTACAAACCCAACACGGACTATCAGGTCGTGTTTCGCTTCGCGTTGAACGGATGCTGGCGCCTCGAAGCCATCGACAATCGGTCGCTTTGAACGGCGGTCGACGAGTTTGTTCTTCGCGGGAAACATGGGTCGTCCGCGCGCACTCCGCACTCGCGGCTGGTCGCTTGGCAGTGCCCGCGTTGGGCTCCGCCGCGCCCGGTCCAGCCGGCGATTAGGTTAGTCTCTCGGCCGAATGCTGTCCCTGTCCACACTCGCCATCGGCTCGCTGTCCGGGCACGCGGTGCTGATGATCGCGTTCACCACGATCGTCTTCATGGTCTTCGCTTGGGACCGCTTCGAGATCAGCTCGGTGTGCCTGGCGATCCTGATGCTGTTGCCGGTGCTGTTCTTCGTCTTTCCGTTGCCGGAGGTTGAGCCGTACCGTTTTTTCGCCGGCTTCGGCCACCCGGCGCTGGTGGCGATCTTCGCGCTGATGGTGCTCGG